>NZ_ATUO01000006.1 GCF_000420245.1 Psychromonas hadalis ATCC BAA-638
TAAATTGTTTCCAAAAAGCCTTAAGTGACTGGCTATGTTAAAAAAAATCGCAAGTAATGCTGAAGCCAATCCTAAATGACGGGTTATTTTGAAAACAAAAGCGCAAGTAATTTTGAAGCCGATCCTAAGTCGTTATTAAACGTTAAAACGGAAGTGGATAACATCACCATCTTGAGTGATATATTTCTTACCTTCTAAGCGCCATTTTCCTGCTTCTTTAGCACCTGCTTCACCGTTAAACTCGATAAAGTCGTCAAAGCTAATAAGCTCTGCACGGATAAAACCACGTTCAAAATCAGTATGGATAACACCGGCCGCTTGTGGGGCTGTTGCACCAATTTTAACGGTCCAAGCGCGTACCTCTTTAACACCTGCGGTAAAGTAAGTTTGTAGGTGTAATAGTTGGTAACCACTGTAGATAACACGATCTAGTCCTGATTCTGTTTGCCCAATCGCTTCTAAAAATTCAGCTTTATCTTCTTCATCAAGTTCTGAAATATCAGACTCAATAGAAGCACAGACAGGCACAACAACCGCTCCCTCTTTTTCAGCAATCTCACGCACAATATCTAAAAATTTATTGTTTTCAAAACCATCTTCAGCAACATTGGCAATATACATGGTTGGTTTGCCGGTTAAGAAGTTAAGATAGCTAATCGCTTCTTTTTCCTCTTTTTCTAAATCAAGACTACGTACCATGCCATCATTTTCAAGGTGTGCTTTGATTTTCTCTAAAACAGGCAGTTCAAATTTAGCATCTTTATCACCCCCTTTCGCTTTTTTAACAATACGTAAAACAGCACGATCACAGCTCTCTAAATCAGCAAGGGCAAGCTCGGTGTTGATAATCTCGATATCATCTTGAGGATCGATTTTACCAGAGACATGGACGATGTTTTCATCTTCAAAACAGCGCACAACATGAGCAATTGCATCTGTTTCACGGATATTTGCGAGGAATTTATTACCTAAGCCTTCACCTTTAGATGCACCTTCAACCAGTCCTGCAATATCAACAAATTCCATCGTTGTTGCGAGTACACGCTCAGGTTTGACAATCTCAGCAAGTAGATCAAGACGTGGATCTGGCACTGGTACGATACCTGTATTTGGCTCGATAGTACAAAACGGAAAGTTAGCCGCTTCAATACCCGCTTGTGTTAGTGCGTTAAAGAGTGTTGATTTACCTACATTTGGTAGACCGACAATGCCACATTTGAAACCCATGATATAACCCTTTTAAATTTATTGTGCTTTAAAACTATGTAAGCGATTCATCGCTTTAGCTAACCCGTCTTGCCCTAAAATATGGGTACAACGTGCAGCTTCATCAATACTTTGGTCAATCAGGTCTTGTTCCGCTCTAGGCGCTTTACCTAGTACAAAACCACTGACTCTATTTTTGTCACCAGGGTGACCAATGCCAATACGCAGACGGTAAAAATTTTTATTATTGCCAAGCTTATTAATAATATCGCGTAACCCATTATGCCCGCCATGACCACCACCTAGTTTAAACTTCGCAACACCGGGAGGAAGATCAAGTTCATCATGTGCAATGAGGATCTCTTCGGGTTTAATACGATAAAAATTTGCCATGGCAGCAACAGATTTGCCACTTAGGTTCATAAAGGTAGTTGGAACAAGAAGACGTAGATCATTGCCTGCAAACTGAATTCTACCCGTTAAACCATAGAATTTGGCTTCTGCTTTTAGCTGGGTATTTTCTTGTGAGGCGAGTTGGTTTAGATACCATTGTCCAGCATTGTGTCTGGTTTGAGCATATTCGGGGCCTGGATTAGCCAGACCCACAAGCAGTTTAATCGTTGTTGACACGATTACTCAGCTGTTGCTTCTTCTTCTGTTACTGGAGCTACTGGTGCTCCTTCTTCTATTTCTGCTACTTTCTTAGCAAGTGCAATTGTTGCAATAGGTTGGTCATGTGCAGTGCCTTTAGAAAGCTCAATAGATTCAACACCTTTTGGAAGTATAAGATCAGAAAGATGTACTGTTGCACCCAGTTCAACATTTTCTAAGTCAACTTCAACGAAAGAAGGAAGATCAGCCGGTAGACAAGATATTTCTACATCATTAACGATGTGAGAAACAACACCACCATTTTTAACTGATTCCGCTTTATCTTCATTGATGAAGTGTAGTGGTACCGTTGTGTGTAGTTTTTTGTTTGCATCAACACGTAGAAGATCTAAATGTTGGATCTGCTCTTTGAATGCGTGACGTTGAAGAGCTTTAAGCAATACTTGCTCTGAAGTTCCATCGATTTCAAGTTCAAGGATAGAAGAGTAGAAAGCTTCAATACATTCAACTTTACGTAGCTCTTTTTGCTCGAATGTAAGTGATACTGGCTCTTTGCCTGCACCGTATACGATTGCTGGTACTAATTCTGCATGACGAAGGCGGCGGCTCGAACCTTTCCCAAGTTCTGTACGTGTTTGTGCAACTAATTTAATAGACATTGTGTAACTCCAATAACGACAAAGCATTGATTGCTTTATCAAAAAAATAGATTTTATCTTGCGACCAGATAAAACCACCTAATCACCAAAAAATCGGCATATAAAAAAGGCGCGCCATAATAACGCACCCACTAATTTTGTACAAACAAAAAGCAAAAAAAAACGCCTTAAAGGCGTTTTAATAATGAAATATTTCATATCAAACCCTAATTGTTCAGAGCTAAGCAATTTAATATTAATTCAAGGCGGGAAAGCGGAGCTTAGTTTACTAAGTGAGCATTTCCCAACGCAGAAGTAATTTTCAATTGCAACGCTCTGGGCAATTAGTAGTGAAACATTGCTGAAATAGACTCTTCATTGCTCACACGACGAATCGCTTCAGCTAACATGCAACTGAGTGTCAGTTGCTTAACTTTACCCGTTGCAATGATCGCTTCTGAAAGAGGAATTGAGTCGGTAACAATGAACTCATCAATCACAGAGTTTTTGATGTTTTCAGCCGCTTTTCCTGAGAATACAGCATGGGTTGCATATGCATAAACAGACAGTGCGCCACGTTCTTTTAAAGCAACAGCTGCTTGACATAAAGTACCACCTGTATCAATCATATCATCAACGATAATACAGTTACGGCCTTCTACATCGCCAATGAGGTGCATTACTTGCGCAACATTTGCTTTTGGACGACGTTTATCGATAATCGCAAGATCTGCATCATCTAATAGCTTAGCGTGGGCACGCGCACGTACTACACCACCAATATCAGGTGAAACTATCATTGGGTTATCTAGTTTTTTATCTAACATATCTTCAAGCAGTACTGAGCTGCCAAATACGTTATCAACAGGCACATCAAAGAAGCCTTGAATCTGCTCTGCATGTAAGTCTACCGTTAACACACGGTCAACTCCTACATTAGATAAGAAATCAGCTACTACTTTTGCTGTAATTGGCACACGGCTAGAACGCACACGGCGATCTTGGCGAGCATAACCAAAGTAAGGGATAACGGCAGTAATACGACCCGCTGAAGCGCGACGCATTGCATCGATCATGACGATCAATTCCATTAAATTATCATTGGTTGGTGCACAAGTAGATTGTACGATGAAAATATCATCGCCACGTACGTTTTCGTTAATCTGTACGTGGATCTCTCCATCACTAAAGCGTCCTACTTCTGCGCTTCCTAATTTAATGAAAAGACGATCAGCAATTTTCTGTGCTAATTCTGGTGTCGCGTTACCTGCAAATAGTTTCATATTTGGCACTTTGAGGACCTCTGTCATCCTGATAGTTGATGTTAAAAAGCAACATGCTAATTAACATGAGTGATTGAGGTTAATCAATCACAATAATTTATTCTAGGGACGATAAAAGTGTGTTCATGGGGGAGCAGTTTAAACCTTTACAGGTGAAAGCCGTTAACCATGGTGGACTTTTATCTAATACAACTTGCGCTTCTTGGGCTGTTGAAAATGTGCTAAACACACATGCACCAGTACCAGTCAATCGAGTTGGTGCGTATTCTAGCAACCAGTCGATAACCTTGGCAACCTTAGGATAACTATTTTTTACACAAGGTTCGCAATCATTGAGCCAATTTTGACTCATTAGCTCGGTTAATGAACGTTTTTTAGTATCACGAATAAGTGCACTATTTTGAAACACTACAGGCGTAGATATATGACATGCAGGCATTGCGACAAGGTAGTGGTTTTCTATTGGTGCTACCGTTGTTAGCTGTTCACCAACACCTTCTGCTAGCGAGGCTTTTCCTGCGATAAAAATGGGCAGATCAGCCCCTAAAGTGAGGCCTATTTGTGCAAGTTGCAATTTTGTTAAATCGAGATCCCAGTGATAATTTAATGCTAGTAATGTTGTTGCTGCATCAGAGGAACCACCACCAAGCCCACCTCCCATGGGTAAATTTTTCTCAATATGAATATTTGCACCTAAATTTTTATCTATCTTTTCAGCCATATTGTTTTTTAACATCATCGCTGCTTTGTAGATCAGGTTTTCATTGACGGGCAGATCTTTAATTTCAGGCGTGAGTGTTATCTCTCCTGATAAATTTGGGCTGATTGTTAAATAATCACATAAGTCAATAAATTGAAATAACGTTTGTAATTCGTGATAGCCATCTTCACGTTGACCATTTATATAAAGAAATAGATTCAATTTGGCTGGTGCGGGCCAACAAATAGGGTCTAATTTTAGCATGTTTTCTTCTGATTTATGTTTTTGGTGGAAGGTGCCACTGAGAGATTGAAAATTTCAAACGTAGATCACCGCGTGTTAATTGTAGTTTATGGGGGAGATTAGTTTGATTAACGGTGCGGTAGTCGTTGTAAGTAATTGACCAAAGCTCTGTATTTTGAGTGCCCCCTAATAAATTACTCACTTGTTGTCTGTCATTAAGCTGGTAACTTGCATTACTTGGGTTACCTTTTATCCATTGTTGTAAATATTCAATGGGTAATACGAACCCTGTTAAATCAGTGATTAACTGCTCTGTGTCATTTGAATGGTGACGTTGACCATCCATATCTATAATAACTGTTTCATTGCCTCGCTTTTGTATATCGATGGATTTTAACCCCAAAAGGGCACTCAAACGTATATGGAAGTCCTGACCTGATTGTTGCCAGTATATATCAACACTATCACGGTTATTGGGGGTGAAAATACCGAGTTTACCAGAGAGGGACCAGTGAGTTAGTTGTTCAAGTTGTGCTTGTTGAATAGTCCATGTACTATTTTTTGGTAACGCTGAATTTGGATGTTGTGCACAACCAGCAAAAAGAAGGGGCAATAACAGATAAAGAAAACGCAATTTCATATTGATTAAACCCATCATAAAAAAACTATGATAACGGATCATGACTTATGAAGGTATTCTTTAAAGCAAAAAGTTTAAATCAAAAAAACTCAATATCGGACTCAATGGCGTTTTCTTTCTTCGCTGTTATTTTATTATCTCTAATTAAATTTTCAAACATATGAACTTGGTTCCTACCATGTTCTTTCGCGTAATACAGTGCAGTATCAGCCGCTTCAATAACATCTCTTGGATCAATCTGATTGGTTATCTCTGTGCCACCAATACTTATCGTTAATGATGATATTTTTGCATATTGATGTGTCGCTATCACAATACGAATGCGTTCAAATGCGAATAATGCATCATCCGCATCATATGATTTAACTAAAATTACAAATTCCTCCCCACCGAAACGAAAAATTTTGTCGAATTCTCGTACACTCTTTTCTAATAACCGAGCCACTAAAATAAGAATTTCATCACCATAAATATGGCCATATTGATCGTTTATGGCTTTAAAATGATCAATGTCTAGAATACATAGCCAATGTTTTAAAGATCCTTTATATTTTCGTGAATCCGTTTGCCTCTCGAAAGAGGAGGGGGAGTTGTTAATGTTAGGCATATTATTACTGATAAGAATGCGTGTTATTTCTGCGTCTAATGTTTCACGATTTAATAGACCAGTCAATTTGTCACGTTTGGTTATCTCAATCATCTCAAGGAAGTTGGAGTAGATACGTAAAAAACCGTGCACTAAATGTTGTGTCTCATAATCAGATTGTTTGGTGGCCTGAATCAATATTGCAAAGATGTCATCGTTGGCATTAAATGCAGGGTAGATAATTTGTATCTCTTTATTACTTTTCTCTGATTCAATGGTGATTATTTTTCCCGTTTCAATCACCTCAACTAATGCATCCTCAATATACTGAGGTAGTGCATAGTGGTGTATGTTCTCTGCGGTAGTGATATTGTCGTTAGCAGCGTAAGCGAGCAAACCAAGTTTTAATTCAGGTTCACAGCTTAATACTTGATATAAACGAAAACTACTATCATTTTTAAATTCCAGTAATGTTTTTAGCAGGCTCTGCTCAATCACTTCCCTGTCACGATAACGGGTGATTTCAGCAAGTGAGTCGATAAACTTAATGGAGTTAATTTTTTTCATTGAATTTTCTCAATTTAGATGCTTAATTGGGATGTTTTTTTCGTATGGTAAGAAATTTTGGCAGATTATTTTTGAGTAACGTGACAAGTTTAGGATCAAAATGGTGACCTTGCTGATCATCAAATAGCGTGAGTATTTTGTCAAGTGGCCACGCTTTTTTATAAACTCTATCACTGGCTAACGCATCAAATACATCGGCAATCGCGGTAATGCGTCCGTAGAGGTGGATCTCTTCACCTTTGAGTTGTTGCGGATAACCTGAGCCATCCCATTTTTCATGGTGCTGATAAGCGATAATAGCAGCTGTTTGTAAAACAGGCCGAGTAGAGTGGTTAAGCAGATTAAAACCGATCTCTGCATGGGTTTTCATTACCTCAAATTCAGCTTCGGTTAATTTCCCTGATTTTTTTAGAATATTATCAGGAATACCCACTTTTCCTATGTCGTGCATCGGTGAGGCAAGTTTAATTAACTCCGCTTCATTTTTATCTAATCCCGCAAGCTCTGCTAATAATTGTGAATATTCAGCAACACGGCGGACGTGATCACCTGTCTCTTTAGATCGTGTTTCACCTATCTCACCCATAGTGTAGATAATCTCTTTTTGAGTCTCTAATATCTCTTTGTTGAGGTTAATTACTTCACTGATATCTGAGCCATAAACGACGACGCCGTCTAGTTCAACCGAGCCACGTATAATAAGCGAGTAAATATGTGTGTCGTCAAGGGGAAATGTGTGTGTTTCAATTCGTTCTTGGCTGATAATCTCGTTAATTGGACTAGGGATAAGATCGCTAAAATGTTTAACATCGGAGAATATTTTTTTAGCGGGTTTATTAGAGAATGCCAATGTATTGTCCGCTCTAAAAATAAAAACGGGTTGTGGGTTGTAGCGAGGTAAAAAGTTAACAAATAGGTTTTCCTGTGTGCATTGACTCTGTTTATTAAACAGGTGCATCAATGGGCATTTATAGGTAAGTCCGGTGTAGAGCAATATTATTCCAATAGGAATAAGGACAAACCAAAAAATATGGGTGCCGATGCAGAGTAAAATCGTGGCGATAATGACTCTAATATTACTTTCATATTTACTTAAATTTATTAACATAACCTATTATTTTTATAAGCGACTTTAAAAAGAATAGGTCTAATGTCAGATGTTGCAACTTAAGGTGATAATTCTCGTTATTTATTTGTAAAAGGTATCAGCGCACTAACAACTCCTGTGCATTGGCTAGAGTATGCGCAGTAATGCTGTCACCCCCTAATAAACGAGCTAACTCGTTCAGACGATCTTTCTCATTTAATTTAACCATGGTGGTATTGGTGTTTTTGCCATTGCTTTGTTTATCAACGTACATCTGTTGATGGCCATTACCTGCTACCTGTGGAAGGTGAGTAACACAAAGTATTTGTGTACTTTCTCCTAAACTGCGCAGTAGTTTACCTACCACTGAAGCGGTTGCTCCACTGATACCTACATCAACTTCATCAAAAATAAGCGTCGGTGTTGCAATCTGTTGACTGATGATCACTTGCATTGCGAGACCAATGCGTGAAAGCTCGCCACCTGATGCAATTTTAGCTAAGTTTTGCAGTGATTGGCCTGCGTTTGTTTTTACTTGAAATTCTATGTTGTCAAGACCAAGAGGGCTTAACGTTCTATTATTATTTTCAGCAAGTTCAATGTGGAAAACACCCTGTTGCATGTTTAATTTTTGAATACTATGAGTAATTTTTTTACTTAACTCTTTAGCGTAACGGCTTCGGCTTTTACTGAGTTTTTTAGCATGTTGGTAGTAGTCGTTTTCTGCACTTTGTAAATCTGTGCTGAGTTGCTCTATCAGTTGGGCGCTATTGTTGAGTTGGCTGAACTCTTTGTTTAATTTTTGGTGGTGAGCGTACAGAAGTTCAGGTTGAACCTGATGCTTACGCGCAAGGGAGAGCGCATCACTCATACGTGTTTCTAATTGCTGAAACTGCTCTGGGTCAAGCTCTAGGTTTTCACTAAACTGACGTAGCTCATAACTGGCGTCTTCTATTTGAATCACAGCTTCTTGCAGTGTAGTGATAATGTTTTCTAAGTTTTTATCATTTTCCACTTGTTTTTCAATCGTGCTAACACTGCTACGAAGCAAGCTTAATGCATCGAACTCTTCACTATCACAGAGCTGATTTAAGCCCATTTGGCAACTCTCTAATAGTGCGCCACTGTTGGCTAAGCGTTTATGCTCCGTTTCAATCTGCTCAAACTCGTTATTATTGAGTGCAAACTCATCTAACTCTTGGATCTGATATTCTAATAACTGTTTACGTGCTACTTTTTCTTGTTGATTGAGCTGTTGTTGCTTTAACTGCTTATTTAAAAAATGCCAACCTTGATAACTGTCTTTTACTTTTTGTAGTAGTTGATGGTGTGCTGCATATTCATCAATGATAGAGAGTTGAATATCACTTTTAAGCAGGCTTTGATGTGCATGCTGACCATGAATATTAACAAGTAGTTGACCAAGGCTTTTTAGTTGTGAAAGTGGGACGGGTGTGCCATTAATATAAGCACGCGAACGACCCTCTTTATTAATAGTGCGACGCAGTAAACACTCATTGATATCATCTTCATTTTCAAGATCGTTATTCACTAACCATTGTTTGGCATTAGGTGTATCTAATAGTGTAAAACGTGTACTTATCTCTGCTTTGTCTGTTCCGACTCTCACCATACTGGCATCTGCACGAGCACCTAAACATAAACCTAATGCGTCAATAGCAATCGATTTACCCGCACCTGTTTCACCCGTTATGGTGGTCATTCCTGCGCTGAACTCTAGCTCTAGAAATTGAACAATGGCAAAATGTTGTACGGTTAACTGATTAAGCATAATTTTTACACCTTAAAGCGACTGTCTACAAAAGCTGTTTATAAACACAGTATAGTACTGTTTTTTTAAACAGTACAGTTAATCTATTATTCTTTAAAGAATGACACGTTTAATCGTTGCTTTTTATCTATGATAAACAGGGAATTAATATTGTACATGCCTCATCCCCTAAAAATCAGGTAAAAAACTTACTTACTTTAAAAGATTCAAATGGCGTATTTATCATTAAAGAGCTGATTAGAGCAGGCCAGTCTGGCGGTGGTTTTCTTAAATATGTATACGCTAAACCGGGTGTGACAGGCCCACAGCCTAAGCTAAGTTATAGCGCTCCTATTAAAGGGGGAGATTGGTATATTGGGACAGCGTTCTATATCGATGATATTGAACGCTTAACACAAATTTATAGTGATAAAGTGATAGCACAAATGCATTCACAGTTACGCTCTGCTTTTTTTAGCGCAATTATTTTGAGTGCATTAACTATTTTCATTATGCTATTTGTAGCACAAAAAATATCTCAACCTATTAATGCGATGTTAGAAACGTTAAATGATATTGCTGATGGTGAGGGGGGGTAACTCGTCGTTTAAAAATAGAGGGCAAAGATGAAATTGCTCAGTTAGGTGATACGTTTCATCGTTTTGCTAGTAAATTGCACTCTATTATTAGTGATGTTTCAGATGCAACAGAGCAAGTTTCTACTGCCGCCACTCGCATTAATAGACAAAGCTGCATGTTGAACAACAACTAGAGACACATAATAATGAAACAGAGCAAGTTGTCACCGCTGCTACTGAGAATGAGTTCCACTCCCATGAAGTTGCTGAAAATGCGAATAATGTTGCTAATGATTCACAAGCTGCTGCTAATGATTCACAAAAAGCACAAAAAATTGTGACTTTATCTGCACAGTCGATCAATGCACTCGTTGGTGAAGTTGATCAGGCGGGTGAACATATGGACTCTTTACATGAACAATCACAAAAAATTGATGGCGTATTACAGGTGATTGGTGCGATTGTGGTCGTTGCCGATGAGGTGCGTAGCCTACGCAAGTAGAACGCAAGCAAGTACCTGAGAAATTAAAGAGATGCTTGATAAGCTTTACTATTTAGTTTCACAGGCAGTCGCTTCGATAAAATCGAGTAAAGATACCAGTAATGAAACCGTTGCTTCATCAAATAAAATAAGTGAGAGTCTCTCTCAGTGACAAATGCGCTGCAAGCTATTAATGATATGACTACTCATATTGCTACCGCAGCAACGGAGCAAAGCTCGGTAACCGAGGAGATTAATCGTAATATGGTTGCTATTAAAGGGATTGTTGCTGAGTTGTTAGAGTCGAATCATGAGTCTGCCTCTATTTCTCAAGAGATTTCTGGTGTGGGCAATAAATTAAAAAGCTTAGTGGTTCAATTTAAACTGTAAACGTTGCAAGCTTCACTTGCTATTGCATGAAAAGGGCCGTGAGTGAGTATCTTTTCTTATAACTAATACCAATTGGATTAAGTCTGTGATCTAAATTTTACGCAGGGGGAATAGTTTAATTCAAGGCTGAAGTTGACGTAGTGGTTGTTCCCTTTGTAAAACTTACAACGAAAAAGTAAGTTATTTTAACCAGTAAAATAGTTCAGCGATTTGTTCCGATTGGTATAACTCAAGATATTCATTATTTGTACTGATTTTTACGTTCAAAAACAATGAACCATGAAGGAAAAATAAGAGTAATAGGGCTTCCATGTTTTAGGTGTACTCGGTCGTGACGTTGTAATTATAGTTTTGAACTAATAAGTTAAAATGTCATAAGCTCAATGAGTAGTGGGAAAAAGGTATAACCGCTGAAGCAAAATAACCAAAACCAAGCACTTAAACTTAAGCGTTGCAGTGATAATTCTATTTTATCAATAGCGGGTGCTGAGTGGCAACCCAAAGTGGCGTAGGTGATTTTTTTATTTTGATAAAGACGGACGCCACCCAATTCTAGTTGCATACTTAATGCAAAACTTGAGAGCATTAAACCCGAAGAAAAATGGTGCCATAGTAGGCTCTGTTTGAATTTTTTAGGAATGTTTTTTACTGGTTCGTCATACAGTGAAAAGGTAAAGCTGATTAATATGTGTACCGGGAATAACAGTGCGGAGTAGATAAAACTGGGAATCGACGTTAATGCAGTAAATTCATTTTTTTTGGCATTCCACGTCTGCGCGCAAATTTGTACGGTACGATAAAAAAGTGCGCCATAAATTCCGGTTAACATATACCAAAAAATCACTGCAAACCAAGATGCACAGAGCTGTAAGACCATTGACTCAATGGTCGCTTTATTTATACCCATTAAAGAGAGTGGTTTTGTGTCTCGCTCAGTTAATGACGCTAATTTAAATTTTGCTTGTGCTAAATTATTACGCTTTAATGCATGACTTATTTGCAGATACACCTGTTTTTTATCGTGCCATGAAAGTAGTAAAAATAGGATCAGAATATCGATAGTGATAGGTTGATAAACGATGTTATATAATTGGCTGATGATTAGCATGCTAGGGAAGTAGATAAGGCTGATGGATAACAGGCTAGCCAAACGTTTGTAACCATCGCTACGTTCATCTAAATTCACTTTTACTGCTATTTGTTTAAAAATAAGCTCAATAGCAGAGAGTGGGTTAAGATCTTTAGGTAATGATACAAAAAAAGAGAGCAGGGCAACCCCTATTAAAGAAAAATAGGTGCTGTACTGCGCTATAAAGTCAATTAAATCTTGCATTTAATCAAGTCTGTTGAGAATTGCTTCTACAAGCACAGAAGCATTTTTAGCCGCGATAGGGAGAAACTGCTCAAAGGAAAGCTCTGATTTTTTACCTGCAATATCAGAGAGTGAACGAATAATGACAAAAGGAATATTAAACTGGTGGCAGACCTGCGCAATTGCTGCTGCTTCCATCTCACAAGCTGCCATGGTAGGGAAATTATTACGTGCGATTTCTGCTTTTTTAGGATCCGCCATAAAAATATCACCCGTACAGATAAGACCTTGAATAATTTTTAGATCTTTGATTGTCTCTGCTGCATTTTGTGCAATATCAATCAGTTTTTTATCTGCTTTAAACGCCGCTGGCAATTGTGCCATCTGCCCAATTTCATAACCAAAAGCGGTTAGATCAACATCATGAAAACGTACTTCGGTTGAGATAACAATATCGCCAACATTTAAATTTGTATCGTAGCCACCTGCTGAGCCAGTATTGATAATAGTATCTGGCTGAAAACGTTCTAATAATAGTGTTGTTGCAATAGACGCTGCAACTTTACCGATACCTGATTTAGTTAAAATTACCTGTTTGCCATTTAATTGGCCTTGGTAAAACTCACAACCCGCAATGATTGTTGTTTCACAATTTTGTAATTTTGCTTTTAGGAGCGTTACTTCTTCATCCATTGCACCGATAATGCCTATTTTCATCACTTAACTCTCTGTAAACTCATCATAAAAGCTTAATGTTAGCACAATTGCGATAACTTCTTCATACAATGGTTTTTTTGTTTCACTTAACTGTGTAAAATCGTTAATCATATTTTAAAATAGTTAAATGATTAGGGATCACCATGAATGCTTTACTTGAAGATTTAAAAGCGCGCGGCCTTGTTGCACAAACAACAGCCGATGAAGAGTTACATGAACATTTATCAAGTGGTTGTCAAACACTGTACTGTGGTTTTGATCCAACGGCAGATAGCTTACACATTGGCAGTTTAGTGCCACTGTTAACATTGAAACGTTTTCAAGATGCGGGTCATAAACCATTGGCATTAGTGGGTGGTGCGACAGGCTTAATTGGCGATCCAAGTTTTAAAGCCGCTGAGCGTAAACTCAATACCGATGATGTTGTTGAGGATTGGGTCGGGAAAATAAAACAGCAGGTCAGTGCTTTTATTGAATTTGGTGATAAAGAGAATGCTGCTGAAGTGGTGAATAACCTTGATTGGATTGGCAAAATGGATGCTATCTCATTTTTACGTGATGTGGGTAAACACTTCAGTGTTAATGCAATGATTCAAAAAGAGTCGGTAAAACAGCGTATTGACCGCGAAGGATCGGGGATCTCATTTACCGAGTTCAGTTACATGTTACTGCAATCTTATGACTTTGCTGCCCTTAATAAGATGAACGGTTGTTCATTGCAAATTGGTGGGTCGGATCAGTGGGGGAATATTACTGGTGGTATTGATCTAACACGTCGTATGAATCAACAGAAAGTGTTTGGTTTAACACTGCCTTTAGTGACCAAAGCCGATGGCACCAAATTTGGTAAAACAGAGTCGGGTACTATCTGGCTTGATGCCGGTAAAACGTCACCTTACGCATTTTTTCAATTCTGGGTAACCACGCTTGATGCCGATGTTTACAAATTTTTACGCTACTTTACTTTCCTTTCAATTGAAGAGATTGAAGCGATTGAAGCTAAAGATAAAGAGATTAAAGGTCGTCCTGAAGGTCAGGGTATTTTAGCCAAAGAGGTAACACGTTTAGTGCATGGTGATGAGGGTTTAGCGTCAGCAGAGCGTATTACAGAAGCACTATTTTCAGGGGATTTAAGTTCATTAAGTGAATCAGATCTCGCGCAACTTGCGCAAGATGGTTTGCCATCAACAGAAGTGACAGAAGCAGAGAAAACCCTAATTGAGTTATTAACCAGTTGTGAGTTGGCTAAGTCCAATAAAATGGCGCGTGAATTTACTAAAAATGGCGCGGTAAGTATTAATGGTAAAAAAGTGACTGATAGCGAGATGCTACTACAAAAGTCTGATGCATTGTTTGGAAAGTATACGGTGATCAAACGTGGTAAACGTTTATTTAACCTCTTTATCTGGAAATAAAATATGATTTTAAAAAAATGTGCGGTTACATTGTTAACGCTTTTTTCTGCATCACTGGTTGCTAATGTGAATACACAGGTTCAAAAAGAGGAAACATGGTATGACTTAAGCGACCCCCGTACTGTTTATTCTAGCTTAAGTGTTGCCGCTGGCAATGAAGGGGTCAATATCTCTGCTAGTTATGGTGGTTACTTAAATGGTCAGTATAAACATAAAATAACCGTTGAAGCGATGAACGACCTTGAGTATTACAACCTAGATTATATGCTGGTTAATGCGAGTACAGACTCTGGTTTTACCGTTGAAAGTACATGGGATAGAGATATTTGGGGAATTAAAAACCTTAACGATACGTCATTGGGCGTTTTTGCAAAAATTCCACTGCTTAATAATAAATTAAATATTTATCCAAAATTAAATTTAGGTATGTTGTGGGGCGATGATGTTAAAACAACGACCTATATAAAATTTGATGCAACAACACGTTACACCTTTAATCGTATGTTTTGGGTGGGTGTTACACCCACTTATACTTATGCGATGAAAGGTTATAATGTAAGAGAGTGGGATGCTTCATTAGATGCGGGTGTACAACTTTCACCCGCATTTGCGCTTGCCGCTCACGTCAATACCGAAGAAGAGTTTTGGGTTGATGTGATTTTTGCTTTTTAAATAATATTGAGATTTAAGTAAAAAGTGATTATTTTAGGCCACTTAAATTGAGTGGCCTTTTTTATTTTTTCAAAAAAGTGTGAAGACTCGCAAGTAACGTCTATTATAAAATTACCTTTCGTTAAACAGTACGTTAAAATTAGCGCTCAGTTTTGTTTCGGAATTAATAATAATGTTCACACGACTCTCATATTTTATCCTATTTTTTCTGCTCTCTTCTCCTGCTTTTGCAGTGTTAAATGAATCCACTAAACCAAGTGGGATTAGCATCTATTTACAGCAAAATTTACCTTATTCAGGGTTTAATGCACATAAACAAGCGCAAGGATTATATGTTGATTTTTGGAATGCTTGGTCCTTAAAAACAGGCATTAGTGTTAAATTTCATCCCTATCTGCAACAGGATATTCACTTACTTTTATTAGAAAATAACCCTGCTGTTTATAGCGGTTTACAGCCTTTATTTTCAGAGAGTCAACAACTAAGTAAAATCCCATTAATAGCGATTAAAAGCGATCTATATAGTGTGTCTTCTCACAGTAATAGAGTTTCCAAAGCATTGGTGGATAAGCAAACTGAGATTATTGTTGGTGGACTTCTACCTGAAGCACATCAATTACCCTTATTAAGAGATAAAAAAAATATTATCTACCAAGAGTATCCCGGTTTATTAGAGTTACTGCTGGATCTTTATAACGATAAAATTGATGCACTTATTCTTTTTAATATTGGCGAGGATAGTGTTGGTTTATTAGATAGTTTGTTAACCACGCTATTAAACAAAACATCTATTGATGGTCGTCATAATCAACTGTTTGCTTTTTTACCCGCCGATCAGGAAAATTTATTTAAATGGTTACAGTGGGGAAAACAGTTTAAACAGTTGGATGATAAATTACGCATCGCATTGGTGGAAAAAAATCAGCCCTGGTGGGGGGCTTCAGCTACCATGACGCGTAATGTTTTGTTAGCAAGTGGTCTGTTTTTTATCTTTATTCTTGTTGGTCGTTCAAAGCGTAAAAAAGATCGTCAGTTTAAAGATGTCCTTGACTCCTCCCCTTATCCCCTTGTTATTTTTGCTTTAGATGGTAACGCCATCTTTTATCTTAATGATGAAGTAAAATCGCTGTTTCCTTTTAAAAAGAAAAAGAAAAAATTTATTTTTGAAGAGGCTGAAAACCAACTGTTATTATCTCGCTTTATCAATAAAGTCAGCCATCAATCCATTATTGAAAATGCCTTGGTACGTTTATTGGTCAATGATACTTTTCATGATATCGAGATTTTTGCGAAACGTATCCATTATAAACGTCAAACTGCTTGGTTATGCCATCTTAAAGATGTGACTGCGTTGTTAAGCGCTGAGCGTAAGTTGACTGAGGAACGAGAGCTATTACGTAAGGTACTTGACTCTATTCCAGAGCAAATTGCTTTTAAATCTCCTAAAGGCACGATTATTGGATGTAATACCGCATGGGCCCAAGCCAATAATACAACGGTTTCACATGCGACCGGACGAAGTGTTGCCGATATGATGACTCTTCCTGAAATAAAAAAACAGAAACAGCAGGAAGCAACGGTGTGGACGGGGGAAACCTATAATACCCAAGAATGGATCCAGCAAAATAAATCCGTTAATTTGAGTTTGGTTAATATTACCAAAGTGCCGTTATACAACAATAAAGGCACTATTTTTGCCATTTTATCGATCGACAGTGATATTACCGCGTTGCATAATTTAACCAAGCAGTTAAAAGATGAAAATCTGCAACGTAAAGAAACAGAAAAAGCGCTCTCTAAACAGAGTGTTTTATTAAGCACAGTATTTGCAGCTAGCTACGATCCGATTGCGTTATTAGATCATGAGGGGCGTATCCTTGGTGCAAATAACTCTTTTGCAAAATTGATGAACTCTGATCCTGATGAGATGGTTGGTAAGTTGCAAAGTGAGTTTTTATCTTCTGATAAAGCAGATTGGGCAGATCGCCAAAATCAAGAAGTACTCGCGTCTGGTAAGCCTATTATTTTTGAAGAGTTACTCTTTATTGGCGATAAGAAAACATGGTACGAAGTACATAAAGCGCCGTTTAAAGATGCTGAAAGTCACTCGCAAGGTATTGTTATTATGGCGCGAGACATTACAGTGCGTAAATTAACAGAGGAAAAATTAAGCTCTGATGCTTCTGATTTTGAGCAGAAGGTGCTTAATGATCAACTCACTAATATTGCTAATCGATGCTCTTTTGATGCACACTTTACCAAATTATGGCAGGAGGCATGTGATGAACAAGAGATGCTTTCTGTGGTGATGTGTGATATTGATTATTTTAAATCTTACAATGATAATTATGGTCACCAAATGGGCGATGAAGCCTTAAAAATTATCGCTACTGCATTACAAGCAACTGCCAATGAGATGGGCTGTTTTACTGCACGTTACGGTGGTGAGGAGTTTGTGGTGATTATCAAAGGGGGCAATGCCACTAAAGTATTTAGAGCGGTTGAAAAATTACATGAAGCGATTAAACAAACAAAAGTGGAACATCTCTATTCTGATGTGAGTCGTTATGTCACTATGAGTATGGGCTTATCGAGCCTTTTTCCAAGTGATCTTAATACCATGAAAATACTTATTGCAGAAGCTGATGCTGCTTTATATGATGCAAAAATGTCAGGACGCGATCAAATAAGTGTGCATGATTAATTTTCAAAGAGAGCTAGAAGCGCGAAAGATTCTAGCTTTTATTTATGCTTGGTAGCCGTCTTTAATACCTTTAGTGGTAATAGACACTGCATCATGTGCATGTAAACTTTCATAATGGTTAACACGCAACCAAAAATCATCAAATTTAGTTTGTGGGTGTAGCATATATTGTAGTTGTCGTGCTGCATCTTCACAAAACATCAGGTTTTGACCATTTAAGCGTGCAAACTCTTGTTCATCTTCTCGTTTTACCGCTGCTTGGACAGGTGTTTTAAGCGTATTTTCAATTAAGTCAATCAACTCAATTACAGGGAAAGATTGATTCTCTTTATTCAGTTTTACTTTCACTTCAACCACGCTACGCTGACTGTGTGGTGTTGCCACAATGCCTTGTGTAGAGCCTAACCAATTTAAAACTTCCTCTTTATCGATGCTATTTTGTTGGTTATATTTTTTTGCAAACTCTTCTTGAATCAATTGTCGTGCCAGCGCTGCTGAGCAAGGGCAAGTTGATGAGTAGGGAACATTTACTTGTAATTCAAAGTTGAATTGTCCATTGATTAACTGGCCAATGATAACCACAGGGTAAGCCTTCCAACCACGCTTTTCACTGATCAGTGATTTACGGCGTAGGTGGTAATCAAATGAGAATTTCACAAAAGCTTGTTGGCTTAACTCGTGATGACTTTCTATAAAACCTTCAAGTAACGTAGTTAATGTTTGTAGTGTTAACTCTGACTCAGTTGATAACTGGTCAAGTTGCAGATACAAACGTGACATATGTATCCCTTTAGCTTTTGCGTCGCCAAGGTTAACAAACAGTTCAGCACTTGCGCTAACTTGTTGTGGCGCACAATTATCTGTTTGTACCATAAGGGGTAGTTCAATGTTGCTCATTCCAACACGATCAAGTGTACCTTCAGTTTGAACTTGTGCGCTATTTGCGATATCTGGCATTGCCATGAGGAAAAACTCCCATTAACACGGTATAAAAATAAGTAAATTTAGGCGATGCATTATAAACGGGTTCGTCACAATTAAAAACCACCAAATGAAAAGGATTATCAGTGATTGACTTGATCGCTTATTTATTGACCATTAACTTGCTCTGTTAAGGTAATAACTGAAAATTAATTTAGAAAATGTGTAATAACCTGAATAATTTAAGGGCGATATTGCTTACAATTGGACTTTATTTTTAATAGAGATTGGCATGAGCATTTTTAACTTAAAAACTTGGGTACATTATTACGTATCACTCTTAAAGCGTTTAGGAGCATTTCGTTTTAGTCTACAGCTTGCTTTTGCCATTATCTTTGCAGACTCAGTTTTACAGGTGTCTTTGGCGTACTATTTTCATGATCCTCTTGATATTATTGATGTGTCACGTTCATTTTTCCTCGGTTTATTAATTACCCCTTGGGCGGTCTATTTTTTAACCGTGGTAGTGGGGGACCTTGAAGAAGCACGTCAACGTTTAGACAATACGGTTGCGCATCTGCAAGAGATACTTGCCAAAGATCAGCAAAAAACACGTGAGCTTGAATCAGAAATAATCGAACGCCAAAAAAGCCAGATGCTCTTAGAGGAGCACACTATTTTACTGCACTCTTTTTTAAATACCTCGCCAGATCTGTTTTTTCACCGCGATCTAAAAGGCGCTTTTGTTAGCTGTAACAAAGCAATGGAATTGGTCACGGGGCGCAGTGAATCAGAACTAATTGGTCTTACCCCCTTTGATATTTTCCCTAAAAAGTATGCACAAGAGGTGGTCACGCGCGATCAAAAAGCACAGCAGACAGAGCAAGAGCAGATCCATGAACATTGGTTACATTACCCGAATGGTCGCCAAGCTTATTTTGAAGTCCGTGCTTTACCGCTTTATAACGCGCAAAAAGAGTGTGTGGGTATTATCGGTTTTGGTCGTGATATTACCGAGCGTAAAAAACATCAAGAATCGTTAGAGAAAGCCAGTCGAGATAAAACCACTTTTATCTCGACTATTAGTCATGAGCTACGTACTCCCCTTAATGGTATTGTGGGTTTAAGTCGTATGCTGCTTGATGAACCGTTGACCTTTGAACAAACTAAACACTTGAAAACGATCCATATGAGTGCCGTTACTTTGGGTAATATTTTTAATGATATTGTGGATCTTGATAAGTTGGATCGTCGTCGTCTTAATTTAGTGAGCAACCATATTGATATGTTTGATTTTATGAGTGACTTGGAAAGCCTTGCTTTTATTCAAACGGAGCAAAAAAAATTAACGCTCAGTTTTGAACAACAGGGGGTACTGCCTAATTATATTGAGGCCGACGATACACGTTTACGTCAAGTGCTGTGGAACCTTATTACTAATGCCGTTAAATTTACCGATCAGGGAGAGGTGAAGATTCGCTGTTTTTGTGAACGTGGAGATGCGAATCAGACTCTGCTCTGTTTTGAAGTACAAGATTCAGGCATTGGTATTCCAGCGGATCAACTAGAAAAAATATTTGCCATGTATTACCAAGTAAAAGGCAATCGTCATGCCACAGGGACTGGTATCGGGCTTGCGGTTTCCAAACAGATTGTTGATGCCATGGGCGGAAAAATAACCGTCAGCAGTGAAGAGGGTAAAGGTAGTTTATTTAAACTTTGCCTACCTGTTGATTGCCCGAATAAAACCGTTAATAAGCTTGCTGAACAGATAAGATTACCCGCGCTTTCTGTTTTACTGGTGGAAGATATCGAGTTAAATGTGCTGGTTGCCAAAGCATTATTAGAGAAATTAGGCCATCGAATTGATGTTGCTGTAAATGCTGAGCAAGCGTTACAAAAAGTAGCCGATCATCAATATCAGTTAATTTTAATGGATATTCAACTGCCTGATATGGATGGTTATCAGATAACGCGCTTATTGCGTGAGCGACATAAACAACTTCCCCCTATTGTGGCGTTAACGGCTAATGCTTTTTCAGATAAAGCGAGTTTTATTAAAAAAGGGATGGATGACGCGTTGGGTAAACCACTCACTGTGGACTCGTTTAATACCATGATTAAACACTTTTTTACCAAGCAATCGTCCTCTGAGAAAGTGACCGCTATTAAAGCGAATTGTGCAAAAAATAAATTACAGACAACGCTTTTTGATGATGCTATGTTACTGGAGTTATTAGATTTTTTACCCACTTCGGTCATGTTAGAGAACATTGCATTGTTCAGCAAACTGATGCCTGATTATATGCAAATATTGGAATCAAATATGGTGGCCAAAGATAAAAAGGGCATTGTCAGTGAGGCACATAAAATCAAAGGGGCTGCAGGCTCGGTGGGGCTAAAACGTATTCAGCAACTTGCACAAAAAATGCAATCACCCGAACTGCCTGCATGGTGGGATAATATTGATGATTGGGTTGAGTTAATAAAGTCTCATTATGAAAGTGATGTTATTGAACTTAAAAGATGGGTGGTAAAGCAGGGCAGATAAGATGTTTTTTTGAGGAGTGTTGCCTTGTGTAGCAACACTTCCTGTGAACAATTTAAATCTATTCTCCTGCAATCAGGTTTTCAAACTTTTCATTGCCTTTTAAGTTTTCAAAATCTGCTTCATCAGCGGCTAACTCTTTAAGTGCAATACGGCCTGCAATGGCGCGGGTTAAATCTGAAATTGCTTGTTCTTCCACCCCTAAACAGGCATAAGCACACGCGCGCTGATAAAGTGCATTTTCGTTACTATCATCAACTTCTAAGACACGATTACAGATACTCAGCGCCCAGTGAAATTCGCGCATCTCCATGACCGTATCCGCTTTAGACGTGAGCGCTTCTAAATCACCCGGACGCACTTTTAAAATTTGATCATAAACCTCAATTTTTTGTTCGGGGGTGGGGGATTTTTGCGCACGTAACCATAAATTGTGTATCTCATTGATCTTTTCAATCTCAATATGGTTGTCTGCAATACGTCGTGTTTTACGTCGTAAGTCTTGCTCTAATGTTTGAAACTGCTTCTCGTATTGTTCTGAGATACGTTTAATCTGCAGATTCGCTGTTTTTTTAGTGTTATCACGAATTTCACGCAGTGATTGCCAACCAATCATTGCAAGCAGTGAGGCAACACCTGCAATAATATAGAAAAAATAGGTAACGGTATTTGATGCGTAACCGAGCGCTCTATCAGCTACTGATAACTCTCTGTCAGTGATCTCAATGATTAAACGTCGCTCTAAATCTTGAAAGTCGTGGCGTAATGATTTCAGTTCATCAAGCACATAACGTTCCACTAAAGGTTTTTCATATAACCCTCTCTCTGCACCTCCGTTGGTCTCTAACTTTGGATTTTCGACTGCTAAAAGCAGTGTTGGCATTAAGCATAAACTGAGTAAAAATAGTAACTTTCGCACAATGATTTTCCCTTGTTTTGTAGAGCTTATGTGGTAATTTAATAACGATAAAATTATAGATCAGGATAAAACAATGAGCGAAAATAATAAAGCAGAAGATCAATGGGTGAAAGGAATAATTAAAGAGACCTTTGCAGAGCAAAAAAAAGCACGTCGTTGGGGGATTTTATTTAAAGGTTTAACCTTCACCTATCTCTTTGTTACGCTATTACTGATTTTAGATAAAGCGCCTAATAGTGATACAAAAGCAGAGCAATCACACACTGCAATGGTACAGGTAAATGGCGTGATTGCAGCAGATCAAGAGGCTAACGCGAACAGTATCGTAACGGGGTTACGTGCCGCGTTTAAGAATGAACACAGTAAAGCGGTGATGTTAGTTATCAATAGTCCCGGTGGTAGTCCTGTGCAGTCGGGCTATGTTTATGATGAGATAAAACGCTTGCGCACTTTGTATCCTGATAAAAAACTGTATGCAGTGATTGCAGAGCTAGGTGCTTCGGGTGGTTATTATATGGCGGTGGGCGCTGATGAAATTTATGCAGATAAAGCCAGTTTAGTGGGCTCAATTGGTGTTACCGCATCGAGTTTTGGTTTTGTTGATTTGATGGAAAAAGTGGGTGTTAAACGTCGTCATTTTACATCAGGAGAGCACAAAGCCTTTCTAGACCCCTTTTCTCCTGAAAAAGAGGATGAAGCCGAGTTTTGGCAGCAAGTATTGGATGTCACGCATCAGCAGTTTATTAAAGTGGTTCAAGAGGGGCGTGGCGATCGTATCAAAGAGGCTGAGAAAAAAGGAAAACTTTATTCAGGGCTTATTTGGAACGGTGAGCAAGCACTTACTTTAGGTTTGATTGATGGCTTGGGCAGTCCCGGTTTTGTTGCGCGTGAAATTATTGGCGCCGAAGAGATTGTTAACTACTCGGTTAAACCCTCTGCATTTTCTGAGATTATCGAAAAGTTGGGGATCTCAATTGGCAGTGGTATTGCAAATCAACTTGCAACTCAAACAAGTAACCTCAGGTTAAATTAAGGTATAAGCCTTAATATAACCACGAAGTCGCTAACGCTACACAGAAGGTACGAAGAAAAATAGCGTTGGATTGTTTCTTCGTACCTTTGTGGTAAATTATTTTTAATATCAAATGACAGTTAATCTATTTAATAGAATCAAGGCGTTGAAATGAGCAACAAAGTATCTTATTTTTCTGTTTAGTTATTGATCGATAGAGCATTAATCAATAAACAGTTAGTGTGTAAAGAGAAACTCTATGACTTTAATTTCTCTCGCCCTAGTGAGGGAGAAAAACGTAAAGCTATTTTGAAATCTCTGTTTGGGGACGTTAAAAACACTCATATTGAGCCACCTTTTTATTGTGATATGGGCGAAAATATCTATTTTGGAGAGGGAGGCTTTATTAATTGTGATGTAAAAAGTTTAGACATTGCCAAGGTCACTATTGGGGAGTATGTATTAATTGCCCCCAATGTACTGATAAGTACCGTTTCTTATCCTGTTGATTTGGCTGAGCGTGTCAAACCCTACGCATGTGTCGAGCCTGTTACGATTGGTGATAGTGTTTGGTTAGGCGCAGGTTGTGTGGTGCTAGGTGGGGTAACCATCGGTAATAGAAGTGGGGCAGTATTGTCACTAAAGATATCCCGAGTGACGTCATTGCGCTAGGTAGCCCTTGCCGTGTAATTTAAAAAATAGAGCATAGCGAGATGCCCTCAGAAGCACAACTCGCCGAATGGTGGGAACCTGCTATGGGTAATTAAAGTTAAAGTGACCACTCACCCTTACCAAATCGGTAGATGATTGAACTACTGATGTGATTTCCATGGGTTTCTTCACGGGTGCTGTAATAGTGTCGCCAATCTGTCTGAATCGCCCAGTTATTATTAATTTTGTAGTGCAACCCTAATCCTGCATTGACCTGAAAACGTTTTTTGCTGTACTCTTCATCACTCATCATCTCGCCTAAACCTGCGGTGATAAAAGGTCGCCAATCATTTTCGCTATTAAAGTAATATTGACCATCAATACCGTAGTTTTCATAAATACTACTATCACCACCCTGTGCGTTATCAAGTGTGGCACGGGTATAATTTAGGCGTGTTGAAAAACTACGTGTAAAATAGAGCCCAAGTGACCATTGATAACCTAACGCACTTTTTTTACCCCATTTACTGTCTACATCAACCCAAGTTACCCCTGAGGAAAGTCCGATAATGCCTGTATCAATGGGATCATCTGTACGACTTTTATAACGAGAGTGAACAACACGTTTAGCACTGATACCAGGCAGTGCAAGACTACCGTCGTCACCAAAGATATAACTGACTTTTAAACCAATCTGGTTTTCAGTTTCATTACCATAAGCAAGTGGGACTTGATTAAAGGTAAAATAACCCGTTCCTGCTTTAATAATATCTTTACCAAATAGGTGATTTAAATTACGTCCGAGGGAATCAACGGGATCTAACAAGAACAGTGCCGTATTACCTAAATATTCAGAGCCTAAAACCGTGCCTCCATGGATCCAAATATCTTGTTCAGTGGTATAAGCCCATTCACCGTATGCCCAACCAAGTACTGGTGTAACGACTAAGTCTTGTAGAGAAGGGACTTCGGCAAACGCTTCAATACCATATTCCCAGAAAAAAGTAGACATCATGGTGGAGTAGATAAATGCATCCCACTGACGATACCCAGATTTTCGTGCAGATTGGTAAAAAACGCCACCAAAATAGGGGTGCATGATATAGTTCAAAAAGACATCATCCCTGTCCCATACAGGGCCCGCTGAAACATTTTCTATCCACTTATTTGCCAAGTTTAAATCATTTTTTTCCCAGTTGGTTATCTCTTCCGGCATCACTGCTAATACAGCAATTACGCCGACACCTAGACCAAAAATAGAGTATGTTTGTGACAGTAACCTATCGGAGTCTTCACCATTTTTAGCGTTAAAAAGAGAGATCTGGTACGGGTCTTCATAAAAAGAGGGATCTATCTCTTTCTCCTCCCAAGAGGAGTTAGTAGCTTTGATTTGGTAGATTTCAATACTATTTTCGCTGAGGTCAGGAGATTCAATGGTACTATTCGCTGAAACCGATGTAACAAAAGCGAACGTTATGACAATAATTGCTTTTTGATAAAATGTTGAAGACACGTATGCACCAAGTGATATAAATGAAACTTAGGCGCGCAAATTTACAGCAAAAAGCGATCTAGTTCAAAGATTTAATCTATATTTGTGTTTTTATTGCTCATCTTCAGGGAATTTAACGCCCGTTAGACGTCTTATCTCTGTGATCACTGAAGCGGTTATTTTTGAGCGTAACATTGTTTCACTATTGATTTTTTTCTCTGTTATTTGCAGAGCAAAAAATTCTGCTTCGTAACACATGCTATTTTCAATTTGTGGTTGTGTTAAATCAGTAAGATTTGGATTCAATAAATGGACTTTTTCACACAAGGCAACATGTTTGATTAAGAGACTGCCATTTTCCCCCTGAATCTCATTATCAAGCTGTGAGTTACTTATTTTTGAGTGATCGATGGTCACAGAAAAATCACCATAATTGAGTATTGCTGTGCCACACCCATCAACACCAGACTCAAGTAGATAAGCACTGGCTTGAATGTGCGTAGGTTTGCCAAACAGGGCAACGGTAAAAGCGATGCAGTAATAACCAATATCCATGATTGAACCATTAGAAAATGCGGGATTAAAGGTGTTAGGTTTTTTTCCTGCTAGATAGGCGGGATAACGTGAAGAGTATTGGCAATAGTGAATATTGGCTTTACGCAATTTACCCAGTTTCGACAAGTTATCTTTAATCTGTTTGAAATTGGGTAGATGCGCGGTCATATAGGCTTCAAAAAGAATAACGTTATTGTCTATCGCTGTCTGAAAAAGCAGTTCAACCTGTTTGGCGTTAGAAGCGAGTGGTTTTTCACAAATGACATGTTTGCCTGCTTTGAGCATCATCAGTGATTGCTCAAAATGCAATGAGTTGGGGCTGGCGATATAAACGGCTTCAACCTCATCCGCTTGGCTGAGTACCTGCAGGTCATCGTAACAATCAGTGACTGAAAATTTATCAGCAAAAAGTTGTGCGCTTTGTTGTGTGCGGGAGTAAACTGCGCACAATGAAAGTTCATTTTCAAAGCGTGTCGCATTAACAAATTTTTCGGTTATCCAGTTTGTTCCAATAACGGCAAAGTTGATCATTTAAACCTCTCAAGTTTTTGCTAAATAAAAAAGGATATAGTGTAACTCATGAATGCTCCAGCAATAAATAGACAACTTAGTGTCGCGTTATCAATCTCAGAAGATCAGGTTGATGCTTTTAGCAAACTTTATGATGACGGAAATACTGTCCCCTTTATTGCGCGTTATCGTAAAGAGCAAACTAAAGGGCTTGATGATAAACAACTGCGCTTATTAGAAACGCGTTTAAACTACCTACGTGAGCTGGAAGTTCGTCGTAAAGCTATTTTAAAGGCACTCACCGAGTCAGGCAAGCTAACAGTGCAATTAAATAAACAGATAATAGAGAGTCGCAGTAAAACGGGGTTAGAGCAGTTGTATCTTCCTTATAAAAGTAAACGTATTAATAAAGCCCAAGTTGCGATTGATGCAGGGCTTGAGCCCCTTGCTGATAAATTATGGTTTCAGCCTGAAAGTGATAAAAACCGTTTAGCCAAGCAGTCTATTTGTGCGACCTTTTCTACGGTGGAAACTGTCTTAATTGGCGCTTCACAGATCATCATTGAGCGGTTTTCTGTTGATATAAACTTAGTTGATAAACTGAAAAAACAGCTCATTAACAAGGCTAATTTCAATGTGAAGGTGGTCAAAGAAAAACAGCAAGAAGCACTTAAATTTAAAGATTATTTTGATTATAGCGAGCCCGTGAAACGTATCTTACCACATCGTTTATTGGCTATTTTACGCGGTAAAAATGAAGGCTTTTTACGTCTGAAATTAGATGCTGATCCTGGTCAAGATAAAAGTATTAAAACCGCTTATGGCGAAGTAATGATAGCCACCCACTTAGGTTTTTCATTAAAAGGCTTATCAAGCACAAATTGGCGCGTTGAAGTGATAAAAAAAGCGTGGAAATCGAAACTATTACCCATGCTAGAAACGCAAATTATCAGCACGTTAAAAGAGAAAGCCTATACCAATGCGATTGACTTGTTTGCCACTAATTTAAAAGATCTGTTAATGAGCGCACCTGCGGGGCGTAAAGTGGTGCTTGGCTTAGATCCGGGTTTTAAAAGTGGTTGTAAAGTTGCCATCATTGATAAAACAGGACGATACCTCAGCTGTGAAACACTCTACCCACATGCGCCACAAAAAAATTGGGATGGTGCAAAGCAGCAAGTGGTCTCACTGTTAAAGCAGTATAATGTGGATCTTATCGCCATTGGTAATGGCACTGCTTCTCGTGAAAGTGAAGCATTTGTTAATGCGTGTTTAAGTGAAATTAATGCGGATATTAAAACCTTGATTGTCAGTGAAGCGGGTGCTTCTGTTTACTCAGCATCTGAACTGGCAAGTCATGAATTTCCTGATTTAGATGTCTCTATTCGAGGCGCGATATCGATTGCAAGACGTTTACAAGATCCCCTTGCTGAGCTGGTTAAAATAGATGCCAAAGCAATGGGGGTCGGTCTTTATCAGCATGATGTTAACCAAATTGAACTCAGTAAACGTCTGCAAGCCGTGGTGGAAGATTGTGTGAATGTAGTGGGTATTGATCTTAATAGTGCTTCGGTTGCGTTGCTCACGTTTATTGCTGGATTAAACAATACTATCGCACAAAATATTGTTGATTATCGTGAAAAAAATGGCTTGTTTCATTCGCGCAGTGATCTGAAAAAAGTACCTCGATTAGGTGCTAAAGCATTTGAGCAAAGTGCCGGTTTTTTACGTATAACAGAGGCTAAAAACCCACTGGACAATAGTGCCGTTCACCCTGAAAGTTATTATCTTATCAATAAGATGGCCAAACAGTTAGGTGTCTCACTAAGCCATCTATTAACGCATACCCCCTTGCTTGAACAGTTAGAAAATAGTGAGCTGGTGGACAAACAATTTGGTTTGTTATCGATACAGGCCATTAAAGAGGAGTTACTTAAACCAAGCCGTGATCCGCGCCCTGAGTTTAAAACCGTGAGCTACGCCGAAGGTATTAATAAAATTACCGATTTAGAAGTGGGCATGAAGTTACAAGGGGTTATCTCTAATGTGACTAACTTTGGCGCGTTTGTGGATATCGGTGTGCATCAAGATGGTTTAGTGCATATCTCACAGCTTGCGGATAAATTTGTTGCTGATCCCACCCAAATAGTTAAAGCGGGGCAGATTGTTTCGGTCAGTGTCGTTGATGTTGATATCAACAGAAAACGTATTGCTTTGAGCATGAAAAAGAGCATGCACGGTGAGTGAGCTTAAAAAAGTAAAATTAGGTAAACGATTAAGCGTGATTGCAGCGTTGGTTGGTGATGATTATGATCATATATGGGATTGCTGTTGTGATCATGGTTTGTTGGGGTTGCAACTGCTTGGAAAGAGCAAAGCAAAACATATCCATTTTGTGGATATTGTCTCACCATTGCTCATTGAAATTGAAACTAAACTGAAACGCTTTTATCAGGGTGAACATCATTGGCATGTTCATTGTCTTGATGTCGCATTATTACCCCTTCAGCCGTATAAAAATGAAAAACAACTTATTATTATTGCAGGTATTGGCGGGCTGTTATTAGTTAAGTTATTAACAACATTGCTTCCCTTGACCAAAGCGTTAAATGTTGAGTTTATTTTGTCTCCCGTTCACCATCACTATCAACTGCGCCATTTTTTAAATGAAAAAGGTTGTGGCCTGATTGATGAGTGCATCGTTGCAGAAAATGGTCGATTTTATGAAGTGATCCATATTAAGCCGGGTAGTGGCTTACCTATCTCGCGGGTTGGAGATAAAATGTGGGACTTTAGCAACGTACAACATCAAACTTACCTGCAACAAACGATAAGTCACTACCAACGGCTCACTAAGAACCCTAATAGTGATGTCAGTGAAATGATTAAAGCCTATCAAGATTTGACGCCACCTGTATAATCGCCTTTTTTTCTAGCGAAGTTGCCTTATTATGCGCTTATTAAGATCCACCCTTCACCCAGAGATCAGCTCACTTGAACAGAGTACTTTTGAGCGACTTGCTACCCGCGCAATTGTCTTAAAAGGGGATGAAATTCTACTTTTATATACCGCGCGTTATGACGATTATACACTGCCGGGTGGGGGTGTTGATGCCGGTGAAGATCTTATTGAAGGTTTTAAACGCGAACTGCTTGAAGAGACGGGCGCTAAAAATATTCGTAATATCAAAGAGTTTGGCTTGTACGAAGAGTTTCGTCCTTGGTACAAAGATAATTTTGATATCATGAAGATGCAGTCATACTGCTTTAGTTGTGAGATTGATGAGCAGTTAGGCGTTACCAAGTTTGAAGATTACGAGATAAAAAATGGCATGAAAGTTGTGTGGTTGCCGATAATTGATGCGATAAAACACAATGAAAAAACCATTCGTCAAAGTGATAAAAAAGGGATGTCTGTTGAGCGTGAATTGTTTTTACTGAAACTGATTGAAAAAGAGTTACTCCCTCAGCGTGTTCATTCAACTCTTTAATCTACGTAACTCTGTTTGTTAAGCACGGTCTCAATACCGTATAACGACAGTGCTTCGAGTGTGCTCCGATTTTGCTGTAACGTGGCAACAATATTTACCTGCTCTGTTTGCGCCTGTTCAATAAAGGTTAATAATGTGTCAGAGGGATCAGCGAGTAGTTGATGGCTTAACTGTTCTGACAAAATAACATCTGAGACCGGGAAGTTTTTAAGAATATCGCTGAGTAGGTTATTTTCATTTTCAATTAACCAGTAAATTTTCCTGTTTGCTAAGCGTGCCATTACCATGGCAGAAAAGAAGAGCGAGGTACGTTGTATCTCTTCTGGGTACTCAATACAGATATCAACATGGTGGAGTTCACAATTTAGATCTCTTGCCAACTGCTCACGAATATCACGTTTTATACCATCAGGAAACCAATCTTGTAAACTACGAGCATTGATAATATGACGCATGTTAGGTACTTTAATGAGTGCTGCAATCTGTTTTTTAGTCATACCATACAGACAAAAATAGCTAATAACAGAGTCGGTTTGTAAGTTAAATAGTTTATATGCACCTGTTTTAATGGTTTCTTCATTGACCCAATGTTTTAAATATACTTTAGAAAAGAGAGATGAAAAAATTTTCCTCCAATATGCTTTGTCGGGCACAGAGGTGAGACTTGCAAAAATAGGAAAACCATTATTTTCAATTAACGTATAAGTCGCACGGCAAACATTCGCGGGTAATTGGCCATAAATAATAACAATAGGGAATTGGTCGTCGTTTGCTAAACGTTTTAAAATATCAATAAGGGGCAACTCAATAGTATTAATATCGATGATCAGTAGTTGTTTATTCTTGATATCAGTCAGTGCCGATTGTGCTGTAAAGTAGTCAATATTTCCTAAACCAATATTGATGAAATCAGTATGGTGCTGTTTTTTTTTCTGCTCATTTTCAATGATAAATGCAACACGATATTGCTTTAACCAGTGGTTAAACGTTCGTGTCCGATAATTTTGCCAGTAAGTAATATTATTTTTGAGGTCTGTTTCATCGCGACAGTGAATAAAAACCGTTAAATTAGTCTCCATACTCGGCAACTGACCTAACCAAAATACACGAATATCTGAGCGTTGATTTAACAGGTTAATAAGCTTATCTAATGTTGGCTCAGACTCAATGCTATTGGGTAAAATGACGGCAACACCACGTGGGCTAGCACTGAGCATCAAAATGAGTTGTTCAAGCGTGTATGAGAGTCGTAATTGACAGTGAGGTAACTCTACTTGGTATTGATAGCTATAAAGAGTAAAAGCATTGCTTACTTTACTGGTTGAGTCAGATGCCAACAGTTGCAACTCTTGCTCAGTTAAAATTGAACTTTGTTGTTTAATTATTGGCATCTGTTGATTACTCGGCTTCTGGCTTAATTGGAAACTCGGGAAGTTTATCCCCATCATTATTTGGGTAGATAATAAACTCACCGTGATATTTTACTTTAGATTTGTAATCGGTCATTTTATGAAGTAGTAAGTTTTGCTCAAAAGCACAGTTAACTAACTCTGATAAATCACCACGCAGGTAAAGTGAAAGAGGTTTGATTAATGTACCTTGCTCATCAAAACAGTCGTGCATTTGTGTTTCACAAATAATCAATGATGAAGCACCCCCACTGTGGCGGTTTAATTTATTGCCCACCACTAAATCGGTATTGACCATCCACTGTTCATTTTCAAGCTGTGCAATAAGCGCTTGTAGTTTTGTAAGGTTGACGGCTTGTACCTGTTTATTCTCATCTAATACTTGGTTGTAACACTGCTGTAGATAGATAAACTGCTCTTTAAGTTGTGCTCCTTTGCCAAGGCTACGCGCTTTGCTCTGCCATGCTTTAAGTGTCGGCAGAACAATGGTATCAAAGCGTTTCTGTTTCATCGCCGTGGTGACCCAAGCTCCAAAATAGTGCGCTTCATTAAGTGGGTTTTTCGGTGTGCGCCCCGAGGCTTGAGATGCTTCTAATTCTGTTAATGCGGTTGAGATTAATGTATAAATTTGTTGCGAAAAAAGAACCATAAAAGACCTGTTTTTAAAATTGATACCAAACCCAATAAATATGTGATCTTTTGGGACGTGAGACTTTAGTCTCGCCTTTACTATTGGCGCAGCTAAAGCAGTACGATATGACCAGTTAATTAATGGAATTGGTATGAGTATAAAGATAAGCAACAGTATACAAGAATATTAGCTGTATCAGTAATAAGATCAATGAATAATAGTTGACTTAAATGCTAGGATATTGGCTTTATAGCAATTACATTAGAGGAAAAGTATGGATACATTAACGGGTTACACCATTGCGCGTGCATTACATGTATTAGCGGTGGTTTTATGGATTGGTGGTGTGGCGTTTGTGACCACTATTTTAATTCCCTCTTTAAAGCAAATCCCTGATATTCATGATCGCTTAGCATTGTTTGAAAAGTTAGAAGGAAAGTTTGCTATTCAAGCGCGTATTACCACGGTGATCACTTTTTTAACCGGGCTTTACCTGATCGACTTGATGCAGATATGGGGGCGTTTTTTACAGGCGGAATTTTGGTGGATGCACATGATGGTGGGGGTATGGCTCATTTTTACACTGGTATTATTTGTATTTGAACCGTGGTTTTTGCATGCATGGTTTAGAAAAATGGCATTAATCGACAGTAAAAAAACATTTAAACGTCTGCATATTATGCATATCGTTTTATTGAGTGTGAGTTTGATAACGATTTTTGGTGCCATGTTAGGCGTACACGGTTTTCGTTTTTAAATCAAGCATACCCGTTACCATCCAAAATGCTTTATTCAGTCACTAGCTCGGATACCAAGGCGAGGCGTAACATGATGCTCTTACGAGCGATTAATAAAAAAGACATTAACCCTCTATCGGTAGAATGAAATAAAAGACTTTCATTCTTTAATGGCTAGCCCTTCTCGAATGTTGCAACGCTGAATTGCCATGGTTACACAAGAGGCGAGCTAGCGACCCGTAGGGCAAGCTTTGAGGCAAACATCTTCGTTGTCTTTCGAGAGATTAACAAAAAGACGTTAATCCTCTATCGACATTGATTAAATGCCTGCATTTAGCAATTCGTTAGAAAGTATCGATTGAACCAGTTAGACCTTCAACTTTCTGCCTAGAATCTGTTCACCTCACAGCTTGCTGAATTTTTCATTTTGGATGGTAACGGGTATATACCCTGTACCCTGATCGCGTTAAACTAAGGAAAATCCTTAAAAGTGAAGAATAAATATGGCTTATATCCCTACTAATTATAAAAGTTTAGAAAATGATTACCGCGATAAAGCGCTTAAATTATTCCCGTGGGTATGTGGAAAATGTACGCGTGAATTTGTTTACTCTAATCTAAAAGAGCTCACTGTACATCATGTGGATCACGATCACAGTCATAACCCTGCGGATGGCAGTAACTGGGAAATGCTGTGTATTTATTGTCACGATCATGAGCATGATAAGTACACTCAGGCTGATTTATATGGAAGCAGTGTTGAAGCGGGAGATGACCTGAAAACAGACAATGCCACCTATAATCCGTTTGCTGATTTGATGAGTAAAATGAAAAAATAACTCATACCATTCCGCTTAATATAATGATCAGGTTTTACGCAGGGTAAATGACTAAGGTCAAGGCGCATGATTGAGTAATAGCCGGCTATTGCGATTGAATGCAACGCAGATATTAGTCATTTAAACCAGTAAAAACGATCAGTTACTTAGGCGGATTGGTATCATTTAACAGAGACAATGAGTAAAGGACATTTGCTCCTTTTTTATCGCTTTTATTCGCGCTTAAAACATCGAAGCTGCACGTGATTGTCGGCCACTGATCCAATCCTGATAAAAGGCCCACCCTCGCGGGTAGCGATCACAAATATTTCTGTAAGTCAGGCCTTTTGCACCTAAAATATAAGCATTTTTAGGTTCACAGTAGAAAAGCAGTGCTTGTTCATATCCAGCAAGATAAGCACCATAATTAACCTTCTTTTCAGAGAATCTGGCACTCATTTTTTGTAGGTTTTTTTCTGATTTTTCAATAAAACCATTCCCCGCATCATATTCACCCACCGCAAACCAGTTGCCTGTTTTTATCTCATTTTGTACAGTTGTAGAGGTACAAGAAAATAGAGCGAGTGATAAACTGGCCGTTATTATAAATCGTTGCATATAACCTCTTTTTATATGAAGTATGAGCCTAAATATCCTCTCTTTCAATGGAGATCACTACACGGCGATTTTGCATTCTTCCTAAAACATTCCTATTGTCGGCTACATGATGCTTTTCGCCGTAACCTCTCACTTGAATTTTATCATCGTCTAACCCAAGTTGCGCTAGGTAATTTTTTACTGAGGTTGCTCGTTGCTCAGAAAGTTGTAAATTTCGATATTTAGCGCCGTAACTATCTGAGTAACCTGACACCAAAATGACACTGATATTCTCATCATGTTTAATATAATCGCCGATCATTTTTAAACGTTTCTTAGAGAAAGAGGTTAGCTTCGTGCCATTTTTATTATATTTAAGAATACTGTAAGCGATATCATCAAAGTTATAGGGCAAAAGTTGATCAATACAGTTATTAAACTCATCGTAACTTTTTAAAAAGTTGATCGAGGAGAGGCCAACGCTGGTTATCTGGTCGTTGTTATACCAATCTTGGTAATAAAACGTAGGGTATTTACCATCTTCAAGCTCACTTAACATACGCCATGCTTTTTGGCGTGTTACATAACCATCAAACTGCTGGTGAAATTTTACTTTACCCAGTGTGTAAGCTTCACTGCCTGGTTTCCAGTGTGGAGGTACTGATTTAAGGGTGACTAAACGCATTTTAGGTAGCACTTTTTTACTGTGCAAAATAAAATCTAAGTTGACATTTTTACTCGCTTTTACTTCAAAGTACGCTTGTCCATAACGTGGAATTGGGTGCTCAAGGGTGCATTGAATAGGGGTTGAGCTAGAAATATACCACAATGAGTTTTCTATGTTGGCGTTGTAACTTTTATTTTCAGCCACCACACTATTGATACATAACAGTAGTATTACCATCGTCTGTATTTTCATAATTTCTCATCCATTTGGCTCTATAATTAAGCTATCTAATAAACTATCGGCACTGTTATTAGTTTCTTTAGTTTAATTTAACCTGTTTGAGACATTATCTGGCATAATCCTTCCTCATTTTTGATCCTGAGTATTTTATGGAAAACTTATTAGCCAAACGTTTTCGTGGTTACTACCCCGTTGTTATTGATATTGAGACGTCTGGGTTAACAGCACAAACAGACGCAATATTAGAGATAGCTGCCATTTTACCTGCAATGGACGAGCAGGGTTATCTTTATTGTGCTGAAAAAATTCATTTTCATGTGCAGCCCTTTGAAGGCGCAAATTTAGATCCTAAAGCACTTGAGTTTACAGGTATCGACCCATTTAACCCTCTACGTGGTGCGGTTGATGAACGTGATGCGTTAACGGCTATCTTTAAACTAGTACGTAAACATCAAAAATTAAATGGCTGTAATCGTTCAATTATCGTGGCGCATAATGCCACTTTTGATCAAGGCTTTATTAATCAAGCCACTAAGCGCTGTCATTTAAAACGTGTTCCTTTTCATCCCTTTGCAAGTTTTGATACTGCCAGCATGGCGGGACTTATTTTAGGGCAAACCGTGTTAGCAAAAGCGTGCGCACAAGCAAATATCCGCTATGATAATAAAGAAGCGCACTCTGCGCTGTATGACACTGAGGTGACTGCTGAGCTGTTTTTTTATATGGTGAATAAATTAAAATCACTCGGCGGTTGGCCTGTTTAAATTTTTATATTTTTTTAGTTAGTAGGAACACTATGTCATCAATTAATACAAGTCAGACATTATTAGATCTCTCCACCCAAACATTTTCTCGATTTTCAGATCGTGTGTTTTTGGCAAATGTGGGTGGTGACGAGATAACGTATGCGCAAGCATTACAAAAATTACAGCAGATACAACAGTTGCTCGCTGTTGCTGGTATTAAGCAAGGTGATAAAGTGTCGATTTGCAGTGAAAATATGCCACATTGGGGCATCGTTTATCTTGCAATTACTAGTATGGGCGCTGTGGTGGTGCCGATTTTACCTGATTTCCACAGCAATGAGATCCACCATATTGTGAAACACTCAGAAGCAAAAGTGATTTTTGTTTCTGATAAGATTAATAATAAATTGGCAGAAGATGATTTTACTTCATCATTGCAGTTTGTTTTCTCATTAGAAACATTACAAGCGTTAGAGGATTTTTCAACTAGTCCTGATGCTCTGAGTGATAAATTTGCACAAATAAAAGCCAAATTGACCAAAAAAGAGATTGTGGCTGATACGCTTGTTATCGATGAAAAAGATCTGGCTGCCATTATCTATACATCGGGAACAACAGGGCAGTCTAAAGGGGTAATGTTATCGCATCAAAACCTCGTTGCTCAGGTGCAGCAAGCACAAGGTTTAACACCCATTAATGAAAATGATCGCTTCTTATCGATATTACCGCTGGCGCATGCTTTTGAATGCTCTGTGGGTTTTTTAGTGCCTTTTTCTAGTGGAGCGTCTATCTATTACATTAATAAAATACCCGCGCCTAAAATTATTTTAAAAGCGATGTTACAGGTGAAACCAACGTGTATGTTAAGTGTGCCTTTAGTGATTGAAAAAATTTATAAATCTAAAGTACAAGCCAGTTTTAATAAAAACAGACTGATTAAATACCTGTATAACCATGTGCCTTTTGTACGTAAAAAATTACACAAAATGGCGGGTAAAAAACTGATGGAAAGCTTTGGTGGTGAGATGCGGTTTTTTGGTATTGGTGGCGCAAAATTATCTCCCTTTGTGGAGCAGTTCTTACAGGAGGCTAACTTCCCCTACGCGATTGGTTATGGATTAACAGAAACTGCGCCTATTATTGCCGGGGCAATACCGGGTGAAACCGCGGTGGGTACGACGGGCGTGTTAGCGAAATGGGTGGAGCATCGTTTTGTACAACATGGTCAAGAAAATAAAGATGCTGAGCTACATGTGCGAGGCCCAAATGTGATGATGGGATATTACAAAGATAAAGAGCGCACAGAAGAGGTCTTAGATAAAGATGGCTGGTTTAATACCGGCGACCTTGGTTGCATGGATGAAAACGGGGTCTTGAGTATTAATGGACGCAGTAAAAATGTAATCATTGGTGCAAGTGGTGAGAATATTTATCCTGAGGCGGTTGAGTCTGTGATAAATCAACATGCGTTGGTCGTGGACTCATTAGTTTATGAGCTAGACAGTAAAGTGGTTGCTAAGATATACATCGATTATGATCTGTTTGATGAAACACATAATATCAATAAAACCAGTGATTCTGTACTGCACACTGAGATTGTAGAGATGCTAGAGCAGATAAAAAAGGAAGCAAATACATTACTCGCAAACTATTCAAAAATAGCGACCGTATTTGAACAAACAGAGCCTTTTATGAAAACACCCACCAAAAAAATAAAGCGTTATCTGCATATCTAAAACCTAAAGCAGAGCGTTCTCGATTTGCTAACTGCTGTCATTTAATGGAAAGTCTCTATTTAAAAAACATCATCGATTACGATGATATTTTTCTATTTATAAAGCCATTATCATTGTTTTAATTTTTTTGGGGGGAGCAATTTAGCCCTTATTTATCAAGGATTGAAATGATGCCCCTTTTTCAAAAAACACTCATCACCGCGCTTATTTTAACAAGTCATGCTGTTTACGCGAGTGCACTACTCCCCGCAGAATTAGCATGACTAACGCCACGTGGAAATACAATAAACAATCAGCCTATGCACTGCAACATGATGATTATTGTGCTGGTACACAAGGTAGCATTGATGAAATTGTGGTGCTTGCTCTTTTAGCGCGTGATTTAACGGCTTCATTTGGGGTAATTGCAAAAACCTGTTGGGGGGCGTTATGGGGAAAAGCACGCTCACATGTGGAGGCTGGTTTTACCCGGTATCATTATTCTATGCACCACACGCCTGCTTTTAAACCCTCTTGGGAAAAGAGTGATTTTAAGGTTATTTGGGATAACAAGCGTGATATTACAGATGCCAATAAAAGAATAAAGGATAAAACAGGTTATACCCCAACATTAATGGCAATGCCCTACGATATTGGTAGTGATGAAAGTTATCAATATGTGCGTGACCATCCTGAATTAATTGCAATGCGTGCACCCGTGGAAAACAATGGGGTATGGGTTGGAAATGTAGGCGTTAATAGTAAAAACTTTCACAATAGTTACAAACTAAAAGTGGAAATTTTTCATAAATGGAGCCCGTATTGGAAGCTGGGTAAAAATAGGCGTTTAGCTGCATTCTTAAACGATACTATCGAACGAGAAGGATTTGGCCTGCAATATTTTCATGGTGTTGCCGATGAATCCTACGTCTCCATTGCAAAATCAGAATACCTGAATTTTTTAGATAAACTCAAAAAAGCCTCTGATGAACATTTAGTCTGGGTGGCCGATGCCAGTGAGATAGTAAACTATCGTTTCGCACGTGAATATTGCAGTTTAGTAGAAACGTCTCAAACAGAAAAGAGCCGATTATTTTCCGTTCAGGGAACGGTAACAAAAACGGACAACTGTACCAATGTAGACAGAGAGTTAACTGCGATGGCGATTGTCACACTCACAGTAAGTCATGTTAAACAGGGCGGAGCTGATTTAGTTTTTACTCAGATTGATGGTGTATTACAGTTTGAATATCAGATCAATAAAGGTGATGTTGAGGTGGTTTTTTAGGGGCTATTGGTTACTAATTAGCAACAATTAAAAAGTAAACTTTATCTTGGCGATCATTTAATATAGCCCTCTAAAAGAGGGCTCTCATTATTAGATGTTATGAAATACGTTTGTATTTAATGCGATGTGGCTCAGCTGCTGCAGCACCAAAGGTTTTCTTCAGGCACACTTCATAATCACTGTAGCTACCCTCAAAAAAGTTGATTTTCCCTTTGTCACGGTAATCAATGATATGGGGCGCAATTTTGTCTAAGAACCAGCGATCATGCGAGATAACCAATTTTAGTCCCTGTTAATGCGCGTGTTTCTCCTTCAAACTCTTTATCAATGCCCGCCATAATACGCAGTAAGGTGGATTTACAGGAGCCGTTCAAACCTAATACCAATAACAGTAAATATCTGATCTATTTTACTGGTTAAAACAACTCACTTCCGCGTTGTAATTTTCGTAAAGGGAACGTCAACTTACGCCTTGAATTAAGCTGTTTCCCCTGCGGAAAATTTAGATCACATACTTAATGTAATTGGTATAACACGCCAATTTTAGCGCCGGGGGAAAAAACTCAGTGAGATGTCTTTCAGGATTGTACGTTTAGGTGGAAGCACCTTGCTGACTTGATTCATGGTAAAAATAAACTGTGCCATTTTTGATCTCTTAAATACAGATAAAAGTAAGTTATTAAAATAGAGGTAGTTACTGTAAGGCGGGGTTGCCGTGGGGGATTTGAGTTATCGTTTAGGACCCTACTTAACTTGGATTTTGATTGATAATCATATAAATTTCAGCACTGAATGTTAAAATTTATAATATCCGATTTAAAGTGCCATTAATGAGAATATAGGCATTGATTAACAACTTATATTACATCCGCATTCAAATGTTTTGGATATTTTTATGTGCCAATTCTGCTCGTAGTAATCACACTAAATAACAGATAAATGTTAGCATTAATACAATGCTTCGTCTTAATGTTGCATTAATTAATCGTAAAGTCAGTTGTTTTTTTTGATGTTAAAAATTGGTTAATGAAAGGTTAAAATTTGAAGTTATTTATTTTAAATTTGCTATTTGTTAGTTATCTACTACGCTTTAAATTTTGTCATTTTTTATGGGGTTGTTATTCCCTGTCTTTCCTACTGTCGTTTTTTATTATTTGATTTTTATACTTCTCTGAGATTGTGTTATACGTTGATTTAGTTGACTTTATTATTATATTTTAAATCATATCGTAATGCTAAAGATATCGCCTTATATTGTTTGAAATGTTAAATATATGTTGTTTTTTATATTTAGATGCAAGTCGCTTTTACCTTTGTTATTTTTAATTCCCCTGTGGATGCTTATTTTATTGAGTTTTGTTGGTTTTTTTGTCTCAAAATCTAAGTGTAATAAATAATGTAAATGTGATCATTGTTTCTGTTTTAAAAATTACCATGTATTTTAATTGTTTAACAAGATCCATTCGTGTATTTTTATATTCTGTTTTTTTTGATATTTATAGTTTTAGATATAAAGGTATTGTTTTTTATTTTCTTTTGTTGTTGACCATAAGGTGATCTTTCTCTTCGCTTTTTAGATGAATTTCAAGTTATAAAATAATGTATGGAAAGGTCGGGTGAATAACAAAAAATCAGTGGTATAGGTTCTTGCACAATGAAAATCCATGATCTGCATTGTGCGTATTAACTGGCGTTGCTATTAGTGACAACAACATAATCCGAAAGCTAGAGCTAATAAAAGAGAAGTGCGAGTACGATATGAAAAATTTAGGTTTTACAATGATCGAGGTATTGGTCGTGCTAAGTATATTGGCTATTTTATTAGCGATAGCACCTTCTGGTTTTACAACCTTTATTAGAGGTAGCGAAATGGTCGCTAATAGCAATGATATAGTGGGCGCATTTAACTATGCGCGTATGGAAGCGGTCAAGCGTGGAAGCCCTGTCCAACTGGGGCAACGAAATGGATCAACTTGGACAGGAGGAATGGTTGTTTGGATCGATAAAAATTCTAACGGCTCCTTTGATGTCGGTGTCGATGAAGTGTTGCGATTTTGGGAGGCTTATAATAGTGGTAATAGTTTAATCAGTGATCATGGTATTACCCAATTTACATTCGATGCAACCGGAGGCATTGATAATGCAGATGTACTCAGGCTTTGTGATAACCGGTCTGGAGAAGTGGGGCGAGACATTTCTGTTTTATCATCGGGCGCGATTTTTGCGGATAAGGTAAATTGTGTTTAAAACTGATAACAACAAACCGAAATTAAAACATCTTTTTAAGCTAATAACTAAGAAGCATAGAGGTAGTACGTTACTCGAGGTTTTAGTTGCATTACTCATTGTTGCAATTGGATTTTTAGGGTTAGCTTCGATGCAATTGATAAGCTTAAAAAACCTCAATAATGCACAATTTCGTACGTTGGCTACCGCTTATGCATATGATATGGCAGAACGTATGCGCACTAACCGGGCTGCGGTATCAGCTGGTTTTTACGATGCCATTGATGCGACGGAAACTGATCCCGGATGTAGCTCTTGCTCCGTTGAGCAAATTGCTCAGTTAGATGCTTACCAATGGAATCAGCTAATAGGAAACAGCATTATTTCAGGCGGGCTACCGACCGGAACGGGCAAGGTCGAAAGTAAGGGGGGGGGAGTGTTTGAGATAACGGTGGCCTGGAGGGAACAACAACAATCGAGTTCTGGCGGTAAAATTGATAATGTTAATTTCATTGTAAGATTGCAACTTTAAATTCAACTAATTGATATGAAGTAACTATTTTATCTGACTCAATTGATAACAGGGGCACTATGCGTATTCATATAGCCAAAAATCATGATATTTATATCATAAGACAAGGTGGTTTTTCATTAATAGAATTAATGATAGCAATAACGCTCGGGTTATTAGTGTTGTTTTCCGTTTCGCAAATGTTTCTTGCCAGTGTGCAGAGTATGCATTTACAAAATGCGTTTTCTCGTGTGCAAGAAAATGGGCGTATCTCATTAGAATTAATAAGTCGCGATATCCGCGGCGCTGACTTTTGGGGATGTCTGCACAATACAAGTTTGATAGTGAATCATTTAGATACCACTGACTCGGATTATAATGCCAGCGCTAATCCAAGTGGTCAACAGGGTGTAACGGGTGGAAATGATGTCACAGCTCGTACCATCGCGACGATATCAGTGGTTGATAATACCGATACCCTAACCTTGCGAGGAGCGAGAAGCTTTTCTGATGTAAAAGTTATTACGCCGTTTATGGCAACTCCATCTGCGGATATTAATATCGTTAATGGGGCGGGTATTTCGAAGGGAGATGTGGTCATGATAAGTAATTGTCAGGGGGCGGATCTGTTTTCAGATACGGATGCAGCGTCTACTATTCTTGGTCACAACATTGCTCCACCATCAGCGGGTGCAGTAAAAAATGTGACTCAAGCATTTTCTCAGACTTATACCAGTAGCGCTCAAATACTTGTTCCTTATGTTAAAACCTATTTTGTAGGCACAAACATAGCGGGCAGTACTTCTCTTTATGTAAGCGAGGATGGCACAGCCAAAGAGTTAGCTAGAGGAATAAGTGATTTACAAATAATGTACGGTGAAGATACAGATGGTGACAATAGCGCAGACACGTTTAGTACCGCTTCTGGCGTTGGTGATATGAATAAAGTACTTTCGATCCGCTTTGAATTGGTTAGTAAAAACAGCAATGGTGCTTCTAGTCAGGTAGAAAAACACTATGCGCTTACCGCTAATATACGTAACAGAACATTGCAATAAAATGGGTAATAACATGTATAAAAAACAGTGTGGTGCCGTGTTAGTCGTTAGCTTAATTATATTATTCTCAGTTACTTTATTAGTGTTTTCAGGTAATAAATCGGTACTCATGCAAGAAAAAATGGCCATGGCAGTACGCGACGCGCATGTGGCGTTGCAAATGTCAGAGTCAGGAATAAGAGATGCTGAAAAACTTATTGAAACCTACGTTAGCACTGTCGCCTTTAATGTGCAGGGAACGGGTGGGCTCTATAGCCAAGATAATGGGCCGTCCAATATTTTTGATACGAATGCCTGGCTTAGTAGTAACACCATTGACGCCAGTACGCAGGTATCGGAATCGGGCCGTGTTGCGAGTTATTTCATTGAACACCTTGGGTTATTGTCAGTGCCTAATGCGAATTTAGATGCTCTTAATATCAACGGATACGGTCAAACGTCAGGTGGTGGTGATGTGAATATATTCAAAATTGTTTCTCGTTCTCAGGGAGATAACGGTGATGCTGAGCGAGTTGTGGTTAGTTATTATGGAAAGCGTTTTTAATGATGCCAGAAATGAAAGGAAAGCAACAATGAACAAACTATCTACAAAGGTATCTCTCATTAAGATGGCGATTGTTGTCGCCCTTGGTTATTCAAATATTACCTTTGCAACTGCCTTGGTACTCCCCACAGAGCCTTTAATTACCGCCACATCTGTGCAGCCTAATATGATGCTATTGATCGACAGTTCTGGGTCAATGGGTAATATTGTCGAGCCCGATGCTTATGATGCAACGGTAGACTATTATAACTGTCCGAACAATAGAGAGTTTAGTGGTGGTACGGTGACTATTCGTATTAAAGCGAATGGTGAGGTTAAATTTAATGGCAAAAGATTTGGTACAACGGGCAATCGACGCTGTTTTAATGATGATACGCTTTATGATGCACAGCTTAATGCAAATGCAAATGACGGTTCATATAAAGTCCCTGCGAATGATTACTCGAGCAATGGTGGTACTTACTACGGCACGGCATCCTATAAAGGTAATTTTTTAAATTGGTACTTTTCTGATGCAAATTTTGGCGTTGGAGCACGAAAAAAGCCAGGCACAAAAATACGCATGGAAGTGGCTCAAGAAGCAGCAACTGCGCTGATTGATAGTTTACAAAATATACGCGTTGGTATTGCAAGGTTTAATGGAGGCACTGGCGCAAGAATTATCGGCAATGTTACTGATTTAACTCTCAGTAACAAAACAGCCTTTAAAACCGCGATTGATTTAATCACATTTGGTGGTGGAACACCCCTAGGTGAAGCGCTGTCACAAATAGGACGTTATTATACGCGGGGTTATTCTGCTGAGAGTAACTTACTTATTCACCCAAATACTGCGCCCACTTCGATTAAAACTAACAATGTATTTATACAAAGCCCGGCATACGCATCAGGGTTAAGTGCCCCTGACGCTGTCATTCAAAACTGGTGCCAACCCAATTTTGTCGTTGCAATGACAGATGGGCAGCCTTCATCGGATAGTAACGTAAGTACTTATTTACGAGACTATGATAATGGCACCGGGTCGATACTCGACGATGTGGCACTCGCAATGTATGAGATTGATTTGCGACCAGATCTAGACGATAGCGGCGAAGAGGTAATCAATAATGCCTCCACTTATATCATTGGATTTGCAGATGAAAGTGTAACAAGTAGTACCTTGTTGCAAAATACTGCTAGCAATGGGGGCGGGGAGTTTATCGGGGCATCAAACGCTAGCGAATTAGCGCAAGCCTTTAAGAAAACGCTTGACAATATCTTTGCAAAAGTTGCCTCGCGTTCGGGGGTTTCTTTTAATGCGCCTTCACTGAGCACCGATAACGCAGTTTATTCAGCCAACTTTAATAGTGCTCAATGGTCGGGAAGCTTACAGGCATTTGAACTCTCTGGGAGTGGTGAAATCGCTACAACAGCGACTTGGGATGTAACGACTAAGCTTGATGCCATACTTGATGCAAACCTTAGCACAACAAGGAATATTTTTACTTACAATCCGGTGACTAAAAAGGGGGTTCCATTTACCAGTGGCAGTTTAAGTCCTGCGCAATTAGCTGATCTTAGCAAAGGACCAGAAGGTAGCACGGGCATCGACAACTTAATTAATTATATTAGCGGTAAAAGAGCAGATGAAGGAGAGGGTGTCGCAGAGTATCGCGTTCGCTCAAGCCGACTGGGTGATATCGTCAATTCAACGTCCGTTTACGTTGGTGCGCCACAATTAAATTGGCCGAATTGGACCAGTGCTAATAAAATAGGAGCAAGTAGTGCTAACTATTCAGCGTTTAAAACGGCTCAGGCGAGTAGAACACCAATGCTCTATGTCGGCGCTAATGATGGTATGTTGCATGGTTTTAATGCCTCGCTAACTGGCGTGGATGCAGGTAAAGAAAAGTTTGCCTATATCCCCAATATCGTCTATTCCACAGAGCCGAAAGCTGGGCTAAATTATCTCGCTAATAAAAATTATGCGCATCAGTTTTATGTTGATTTAACGCCGACAGTGAGTGACGTATACATAAATAGTGCATGGCGTACCGTGCTTATTGGTGGGTTACGTAGCGGAGGAAAAGGGTTATTTGCACTGGATATTACTGACCCCACTAAATTTTCAAGTTCAACAGCCAATGCACAGAAATTAGCCCTATGGGAATTTAGCAGTACAGATGATAGCGATTTTGGTTATAGCTACAGTAAACCAACGGTTGTTATGATGGCTAATGGTAAATGGGCGGTGATCGTTGGTAATGGTTATAACAATGCGGGCACAGATGGTAATGCCAAGCTGTTTATTTTATTCCTTGAGCCTCAAGACTCGAATGATGTTTGGAATAAAGAGGTTGATTATTTTGTAATTGATACAGGCGCAGGTACTGCCGGTACACCTAATGGCCTTTCTACGCCGAGTGTAGTTGATACCAACGGTGATGGTGTTGCAGATAGAGTCTACGCCGGTGATTTAGAGGGCAACATGTGGGCATTCGATATTAGTGCTAGTAATGCGAGCAACTGGAAGGTGGATTACGGTACTGTCAGCGCACCTAAGCCCCTCTTTACTGCGAAAGATAGCACGGGCAAAGCACAACCTATTACCAGCGCACCTATTATCTCTAAAAATGTATCGCCAACGGGCAGTGCTCCTGATTTATTAGTTTTTTTTGGAACGGGTAAATATATTGAAGAAACAGATAAAAGCAATGTCGATGTAATGAGTTATTACGCTGTTATAGATAAAGGGAACCAGGAACAACTTCGAGGCAATTTAACCCCAAGAACGCTGAATACTTTTGATAGTAACAAACGCTTGATCACTGGAGCTTCATTTAGCTGGGCTACCTCGTCGGGTTGGTACTTTGACCTCAATAATAATAGTACGGCGCAAGGGGAACGCGTGATCTCAGACTCTCTTATTCGTAATAACGTGTTGTTTTTCACTACTGTCATTCCAGACCTTGATAGTGGGGATGTCTGTACCGCTAATAGCGATAGCTGGATAATGGGGGTTGATTTAGCGACAGGGAAAGCGCCTACATTTGGGGTTTTTGATGTTAATTTTGATGGTGTTATTGATGACTCATCGGTAGCCGCCACCGCATTAAATGATAAAAATAATAATGGAATTGTTGATGATCTGGAGTCGAGTGGGGTGAAAACGGCTAATTCAATGGTTGCTGAGGTGAATATTTTGGGTAATAACGCCTACCTCAACGATGCAGATGGCCAAACAGAAATAAAAATGATAAATACCGGTCCAAGTGCACAAGAGGGAAGGCTTTCTTGGGAAGAACAAATTCGCTAATAATTGATTTAACGATAAAAACTGCATTACAGTAAGGGAATAGTTTTGAAAAATAGGAAAGGTTTCACGCTTATTGAGTTACTGGTTGTGATAGCTATCATTGGCATATTAGCAATGATAGCTTATCCCTCCTATCAGGAGAGTGTGAAAAAATCACGGCGGGTTGATGCACAATCAGCACTGCAAGGCTTAGCGCTGGCGCTCGAACGTTGGTATACCACCAAGGGAACCTATACGGGTGCTGCCACAGGAGGCGCTAATACCGGTGCCCCTGTTATTTTTTCGACAAAGTCACCAATAGATGGCGCGGGTACTTACTATCACCTTAAAATTCAGTCTGCATCTTCAAGTACTTATGTTATTGGGGCAGAGCCTGTCGGTGCTCAATCTGGAGATGGGGTATTAATATTAAAATCCACAGGCGCAAGAGGTTGGGATATTGATAATGATGCGAATGGTCTTCTTTCCGGACTCGGGGCATCACCAAACGAAGTTGAATCGACAGAAATGTGCTGGAAAAGTAGCTGCTAACTCACTTTAAGTGTGTCATACCTTGACGGTTTCAAGATGAAAAAGACGAGACTGATAAAGAATTGGAAACCTATTTTAAACCGTTTCATCCTCGAATTTTAGGCGTAATACCCTTCCGCTTAATATAATGATCAGGTTTTACGTGGGATAAATTACTAAGATCAAAGCGCATGATTGAGTAATACCATTCGCTTAATATAATGATCAGGTTTTACGCAGGGTAAATGACTAAGGTCAAGGCGCATGATTGAGTAATAGCCGGCTATTGCGATTGAATGCAACGC
>NZ_ATUO01000007.1 GCF_000420245.1 Psychromonas hadalis ATCC BAA-638
CCATGTACAAAGTGTTGATACACCAACACCTAAAGACGCTGCAATTTCTGTCAATGTAGTATTATCATTTCGATTAAGCGCCTTTTCTACTGCTTGTATTTTAAATGATGTTGAATAACTTCTCTTCATTATTATTACCTCTAATTAAATTTAGAGGCGACAACTATCCTGACACAGGGGGCAGTGCATAGTTCACACCCTCGACCCCGACCGGTGCATTTAGGACAACGAGTTGCATTTTTCGCTATCTCCTGTGCATATTTATCTAATTTATCTTTCTCACTCTGAAGAATATAATTTAACTGTTCAATTCTGTAACTATCTTCATACAATTCATCTAACTGATTTTGGATCTTAAGTTGCTCTTGCTTACTTCGCGTTGCTTCTGTTCCAAATCGTTTATATAACGATTTTATTTTTTTGTGTTGGGTAACTAAAGGTTTATTTAAAAGAATTTTCATAATAATGATGGCAACTACATCATCGTGAATAAAGCCTGCAGACTGGCATTGAATTTTTATCAGATTAAGTAATTTTTATTTACTGCAAGCATCATTATTGAGGTACATAGATTTGATTATTAACATACCCAGATCATGCTCGGTATTTGTTAAATCAAGCGTAGCAAAAAGCTCTTCTCGAGCTAAAGTATCATGATAATAACTGCCATGGCCAAAACTATTAATACCTGATGATTTCGCTTCGTAGCATTTAATATATAGCTCAACTGCTTTATTCATATCCAACCTTTTTACTTAATTTTATATTTCAGGTGCCTTGAGGCTAACAATCCCATTTTCTGCAACTATGATCTTGGTAAAACTGTCACAAAACCATGCAAAGAGCTTATCAATTTGATTAACATTTATAACTAAAGGCGCTATAGATGAGAATTTAGCCAGATCTTCATGCTCTTTACCAATATTTATAATAAAGACAATTAATTGCTTATCTAAACTATAGCGATGTAATTTTTTGCTGTTTCTTCACCATAATCATCGCCCAAACCATCTGTAACTAATATCAGCCAGGGACGTTTTACTTTTATATCGTTATTTTTTAGCTTGTGCTCGCGAGTGAGTAGCATATTAAACGCAACTTCCAACCCTTGCACCATTGCTAAATCTTTACCATAGGCTCCCAATAAAGGGATGGAATGAATATCTTGAACTGGTTTGAGGGAAGTAACCACTCGGCAATAATCCGCAGTCTGAATTAATGCCAATTCAAGGTTTTGTTTTGTTTCAATGTGTTCTTTAAGATTTAAAATGAACGTTTCAATGGCATCGTTAATTGCTTTTATTGATTGCCCTTGTGCTTCTTTATTTACTGCCACTACAATAGCGACAGGCAATATTCTATCCTGCGATAAGCGTTGTTTGGCTTGCGCTTGAGAATTTAATTCATTCACTATTTCGAAGCCCTGTAAAATAGATTTATTCACGGAAACGTCCTGTTAAATAAGTAAGTTGTTGATGATTATGTCGTGACTGTAAAATATATAAAGGATGTAATGCTCAAATTAAGTGTCTGAGAAATAATAATTGTGTGAAAGGTGCAATTGTTACTTCAAGCTATGAATGCGGTCATTTTATTACTGATAAGGGGATGGGCGGTATAGGTTAGCCATTATTGCAATATGACCTATACCAGTAATCCAAAAATATTTATAAACTAAGTGATAGCAAGGGCTGTAGCTATTTAAATAACTATTACTCTATTTATTATTATTTATATAAATAGTTGGTAAATAGGGCTGTAGCGCCTGTGGTTAAAGGGTTCGACCTGATTTGGTGCTGGTATAGGTCTGAAATAGACCTATACCAGCTGTAGCCCATGCTATTAAAGGGCTGCAGCATGGGTGGTAGTGCTGTCGATGGTTAGCTGTTTTGATAACCGCGAAATAGTAATGATTAACCCGCTTTAAATATGCATTAACTGTTTACTACTTTGAGTTCTTGAGTGCCTGTTAAGCTCATATTGCCTATCGATGCTTGCTCGATATGATCACTCCACCAACTCATCACTTTTTGTCGTCTTTCAATATATTCACTGCGGTTATATGCTTTTCTCGCTTCATTAGCATCAATATGTGAGAGGCATGATTCTATAACATCACCATCAAACCCTTGTTCATTTAATGTGGTACTCGCTAGCGCACGAAGACCATGCGCAACTAATCGACCTTTAAACCCATTCTGCCTATGGCTACATTGGCTGTTGATTCATTGGCGTGTTTGCGTGGGTTACGATCCGCTGGAAATAAAAATTCACGGTGGCCACTGATAGGTTTGATAAATGCAAGTAATGCGATGGTTTGATCGGTTAATGGAATGCTATGGGCACGATTCATTTTCATGCGTTCGGCGGGAATATTTCAAATTCTTGCTTCAACGTCGATCTCTTCCCATCTTGCGCCGGCAGATTCATTGGGTCTGCATATGGTATGTAACTGCCATTCAATTAAACAACGGGTAATTATTTTAATACTGGCGGTATTAAGGGCTGCCATTAATTCAGGTAACTCATTTGGTTTAAGGGTAGGCATGTGGTTTTTCTTCGGTACCTCAAATGCTTTGTTAATACCAGCAAGCGCGTTGCTACTAACAAGGCCTGTATTTACGGCAAAAACCATCACTTCATTAATCCGTTGGCATAATCGTCTTACTGTTTCTAGGCTACCTTTTGCACTAACAGGGCGGATCACATCAATAACTTTTGGTGCAGTTAATTTGTTTAATGGGATGTTTCCCAGCTTAGGGAATATATGCAGTTCAAGCGATCGCCATGTATCAATCGCATAGTTTTGACTTACTTTGGTCTTCTTTACTTCAAACCATTTTATAGCAGTATTTTGAAAGGTATTACTATTTGCTTCGTCTTCTAACTGCTCTTTTGAATCTTTTTCATGTTTAGGGTTTAAGCCTTTGGCTAGAAGCTCTCTTGCAGATGTTCTTAATTTTCTGGCTTCAGCTAAAGATATTGCCGGATAGAGACCAAAACTCATCGAGGTCATTTTTTTAGTGTAGGGGCACTTGAAGTTTAAGATCCAACTTTTAGTGCCGTTGGACGCTATTTTTATTTGTAAGCCATCACCATCAGAAAGCTTCTTGGCGATTAACTTACCATCTTTCAAAGTGGGCTTTGCTTGTTTAACTTCTGTATTGGTTAGGGGAGTAGTTCTAGCCATTATCTAGTACCGCCTTTTACTTAACTGATGTGGTACTAGATATAGTACTAGTTAAAATGCTGGATGTCAGCAATGCCCCTCGTACCCTACAGACATAAAAAAACCCGCAAAGTGAGTGGTAATCAGCTTTGCGGGTCTTAGTCGGTCCTTAACAGACCTATAGGTGGTGGAGATGGGGGGAGTCGAACCCTGCCACACCCCTTTAAATCAGTCACTTATCAGTACCTATGCAGGCTTGCAACGTCACCAAGTGCCATGTAACGCCATGTGATGCCACTAATGTGGACACAATATGGTCATTTATCCACGTCTGATAGCGGATTTAATCTAATCGCATCTTCTAAATGTGCAGGTGAAAAATGGGCGTATTTCATGGTGTCTGTAATGCTTGCATGACCGAGTATTTGTTGTAACACCAATATATTTCCCCCGTTCATCATAAAGTGACTCGCAAATGTATGCCTTAAAACGTGTGTTGACTGCCCTTTAGGGAGTCGAACCCCCGTCCGATTTACTGCCATTTTGAATGACTTAATACAGTTGCTAAATAGTCGGCCACTGTTTTGTGGTAATTCGTTATACAGCGATTCGCTGATGGGTACGGCTCTGCGTTTGTTACCCTTGGTATGAATAAAGGTAATGCGATAGGGCGATAATTGCGATCCCGTTAATGATTCAGCTTCACCCCAACGGCAACCCGTAGAGATACAAATCTTAGAGATAAGGTAAGCATCAAAGTTACGGCCTTTCTTTAATTCATCAAAAACTAAGGTGATCTCATCTGGTTTCAGAAAGCCCATCTCAGGCTGTTTATATTTTAATGCACGTAGTTCAGAGAGGGGGTTGCCATGTGTCCACTCGCCTAATCGCTTTAGTTCGTTAAAAAGAGCATTTAAGTAAGTCTGGTCATTGTTGGCAGTTTTGATAGAAACATCTTGAATACGCAGTTGTCGATATTTTGAAAAGTCGCTGGCGCTGATATTTTTAGCGATTGGATTACGCATCATTAATGACAGTGCTAATAGTTTGTTTTTACGTTTCTTACCATCGCTGAGTGCTTGGCCGTGCAAACTAAACCACAATTCAATCAGTTCATCTAATCGGCGGTTATCAACTTTCTCAGGTTGCCATGCCTTATCTTCCGATTTGGCTAATGTATATTGTACAAAACGTTTCGCTTCACCTTGAGTATCAAAACGCTTACGAACACGTGCGCCTTTCGTACCAGTAGGGCGAAAATCGACAAGATATGTTCCATTAGATTGTTTTTTTACTGACACTTGGCAAACACTCAAAAAGGGTTAATGGCGCTTTATGGTATCACATGGCACTTAATGACGTTATATAATCAAAGAGTGATTGCCTTTTGTGTTTAGGTTTCCTAAAATGGTCATATAAATATTTAAATATTTACTTATTTATAAAACACTTAAAATTTATTTGCGTTCAAAGGAGAAGGTAATGCAAAAAGTTAAATATACCTTACAAGCTAGCGTTGGTGGAGCAGGTCTTGGTCTTGCTATTTTAGGTGGATTATCATTTCTACCAGCCGTAAGTTTTTCTGAGGGTTTCGTTTTTGCTACAGCTGCAATTACATCACTGGGATTGGCTGTTTACACCCTTATCAAAGCGTAATGCTTTCGTTTCTATTTGATCCCCGAACAACAGAGCAACTGATTAAATTCTATTTTTCGTGGATTATTATCCTGTTTTTACTCCACATGTTATTCGACAAATTCAGTGAACATACCTCTGATCATAATTGGAAAAAGTTAAAAGACAAAATTAGCGAGTTATATACATCTGCATCAGTCGCTAGTTCTTTGTTGCTTGGCCTTATGATTTTACATGGATTTAAGAGTCACCCATTATTTGGAAATGACATCATCCTTATCCCGTTAATTTTAAGTGCACTTACGGGGATTATTGTTGGAATTGATTCCCTCATTCCCAAAGCGAAAAAATAGCCCACAACTTAGTGGGCTTTTTATTACCTTAAAACAATCAACAGGCATACATTATGCGAAAGGTATTCTACGGGCTTATTTTAATTACATCGTTAGTAACGGTAGGGTTGCAGTATGCCTACATACAAAAACTAGAAGGTGATGTTGCTTACCTTAAGGTATTGTATGAAAAGATTGAAAAGGAATTTAATGAGCTTAATTTACTTGGAAAAGATGTTTAATTAATTTGTAGGTAAAAAAGCATGGGTGTCCTGCCTTTTTTGTTGTTTGATAACGTTGAAAAAGAGTTTAATGAGCTTAAACTCCTTGGTAAAGAAACATAAGTCTACTCGTTAGACTTATATCCTTTGATCTGAATTATTCAATCTCAGCTTTCAGAGTATTCAGATATAAGCTATGGATGTCCTGCCTTTTTTACTGCCTTTTTTACTTATAAAGCTTAGATTTTGCGATTATTGCATCATCTAATTGAGCTTCTAATTTCGTTGTATCTAAACCATTACCTTTATGTTCTTCGATTTGTTGCCTTAAAAAAGAAATCGCTCTATCGACTTTATTGTTGACCGTTTTTTCTGCAATTGTTTCTCCATTAAAGTGTAGGAAAATCCAATAGCAAATAGTGACAGTACCACTTGCTATAATGGGAGACATTGCTGATAGAGCTTTTATTGAGTCAGCATCGAGTCCCATGAGGTTATATTGACACAGGCAGACTAAGATTGTTGAAACACCAGCTGCGGCACCTACTAACCCTTTATTATTTTCAGTTTTATTTGCCATCAGGAAATAATTCTCCCGTTGGAAGCAAGAATTGTATCAATCAGCTCTTTATTATTTTCAATATTCACTTTTTTAGTGACGGTTTTTCCTGAGGCTAGCTTAATTTCAAAGGTAATTGTTTTTGGTGGGAAAAATCTAACGACAAAAGCTTCCCCTAGCGCTGTAAATAAACGCCATATAAAAGGGAGTGTTAGAAGTATTCCTAGCAGAAGGAATAAATCTAAATATGCTTTTTCGTCTGTCATTTTATTCCTGAGATTGAGATTGCGTTACATTTCTTGTTACTTGGAGTATATACCTTTTATATGTCGTTTTTGATCCATGAAGCACTTTTTTTACTGTTCTTAATTTTACTGAGTATAAGTCAGATTTTGCGAATTGTAGCTGATTTTCATTAATCTTATTAATGAAAACGTTATCTTGCATTATGATTGGAACGATAGAGTTAGAAGAGTCTTGTAATTCAACTTTCCAGCCTGCATGTCCATCAAAGTTAATATTCGTAAACCGCACGGTTGTTTGGTCTTCAGTATCAAATACTTGATCAACAACATTAGAGCTAAGCGATTTGAAGTATTGAGTTTCATCATTTATAAATTTAAGGACTTCGTTGTCTTGCTCATCTTTAATGATGAATTTTGGATTAGTGGCCCCATCTAACGGCGCACTAATTACTTTATCAAGACTGTCTCGAAAAACTTTATTAACAATAAGGTCAGCGATATGGTGAGGAAGTTCCATCTTTGAATCATCATCTAAGTGAACGGTTGATATTCCACCGTCACCTTTTTCAATAAGCTTTACTTTTCTGGATTTGACTGCTTTTATTGCTCCAAATACCGTCGCGACTCCTGCTGCTACAGGGATAAGCCCTAGCGCAGAAAGTGGGTTGATACCCGTAGCGCTCAAGTAGGTAATAAATTCAACAACAAATGAACCTTCAGAATTGGCTTTAACTTCAACTTTCAAGTCAGCATCTTTGGCATTTATGTATGCATCAGCATCTTTGATCACGTTAGCCATATTACTAATTGCATTACCAAGCGTTAATGCATCAATCGTGTGATCACTTGTTTCATCTGTATCATAAGAAATTTTAAAAATGCGCTTGTTGTCATCTTGTGTTTGAGAAATTAAAGTTGTCATTATTGCCTCTAAAGTTAGTTAATTATTTACCCAAACTGTCAAACATTTCACCTGTAATTAATAGCTTTTGATTATCTAGCCTAAAGTATGACTTAGAGTCTTTTGTATTAATTAATTTTATAGAAACTTCAAGTGTTGCTGTCTTAGTATCTGCGGATAGAGTTGTAAAATATGCCGTTACTGTAGTGGAGTGTTTAGATGATTGGATGTAATAAACACCATCCCAATTACACTCGGTATTAAGCTTTTTATTGTTTTTGCTTTTAGACTTGGTTATCGTATTTGATGTTATAAGCTTATTGTTCAATGATATTGTGCAGTAGTTTTCATCACTTTCACCAAAGTAAATATCAGTCGTTGCTTGCCCGTTCAAGTTGCCATCAGTTACAAGCATTGTTTTTAATTCGCTAGATTGTACAAAAGATGAATACAAGGCAATTACTGGTGCGAAAATTAAGAAAAACTTTTTCATTAGTGGATCCTAAATAAAATTTCTACAGAGACTTCAAGCTAACTTCCCTTTGAAAATCACATTCTCTGGCCTGACCAAACTACTTCGCCGATGATTTGAAAATCTTCGGTTTTTAGTTCGGTGCGGGTGAGTTCCCATACGGGGTAGCTGGCAACATTTAAACCGTGTTTACTATTCATTGTGAGCACCTGTTATCAACAACCCTGTTTTTATTGCCCTGTAATTTAGCTATTCTTTTAGCTCGCTTACATTCCCATTTGCTTACTGGGTACATTTTATCCCACGCGTTCATTAGCTGTTTTTGCTGTTTGCTCATGCTGTACCGGTTATATGTTTCATCCATATAAAGATAAGTTCGAGCGATGCGACCTCTAGCTGAAACAGGAGGCTCTGCCTTTCGGTTGGCTATTTTCATTTCGCATGAGCCAAAGCTACTTTTTCCGCTAGGTAGCATTGTGAAATTGTAATTGCTTCTTAATGCGTTCACTGCGCCAATAGCGGGGTAAAGATTAAACATATCGGCTTGCATATAACGATATTCTTTATTTACCTTTTCAGCACAACGGCGACCCTTAAATGACTTCCCTTTACTATTTACACACTTCGCATCACCCTCACGCCACTCTTTGAATGTTCTACCAAAGTTTTCTGCAGGGACAACATGCTCCCATTCAACTTTTTTGGCGCGTTTAACATATTTAGTAGTAGCAAAACCATCAGGGGGAGAGATCTTCTTTTTAGAGTCAAAAGTTGCGTCACAGTACAGTGTAACTCTGTGATCATGGTAAACCTGTTTTTCTAAATTTTTTTTGGCGCGACTAAATGAATCATTTGTTTGATTCGACGCAAAGGCTAAACAGGTAAAAAAGAGTAGAAAAAAGGAGGTAAATAAATTCTTCATTGTCATATTAAAACAATCTCATCGCAGAAATAACCACACCGACGATGGTGCAGTTTCCGTTGATGGGGGTGATTGGGGTTGGCCAGTTGGGGTTGGCTGCTTGTAAAAACTTCTGACCATCTTCAACAATGAGCTGTTTAAAGGTGGCTTGGTTTTCATCTTCTAAACGAGCGACGATATATTTTCCGTCTGTGGCTTGTACTTCGGGGTCTACAAAAATCAATTCTCCCTCTGTGAATACGGGGTTCATGCTTTTGCCTACCACTTTGAGGATAAAGGTGCTTTTTGAGCATTTGACGGGGCAGGGGTAATAATCGGCTTCATGTATTGATGTTAGTGAAATATCTGACCAGTCGCCTGCTTGTACCCATGAAATTAACGGGAACGCACCTTGTGGTTTGAGGTAAACGGGTTCGACATTGTTATCCCATGCAACAGGCAAGGGTGAGCCTTGACCGTGTAAAAGCCAATCTGGATCACAATCTAGTGTTTTAGCTAATGCAATTAAACTCTCGCCTCTTGGGCGATTAACCGATTGCTCCCATTGGCTTATAGACACTCTAGATACTCCCGAAGCCTTTCCTAATTGGGCTTGGGTGAATCTGTTTTCTTTCCTGAGTTTTAAAATTCTATCGCCTAGCGTTTCCATGTCAGCAATCTTACATTGAATTAGTGAAAGCTACCTTACTTTTTTCATGTAAGTATATTGACAATGTAAGAGTTGAATTGTAATCTTACATTTAAGTAATGTTACTTACGTTTTGGTAAAGGCTATGAAAAAACAAGATGCAATTAAATATTTTGGTGGTGTGGGCAAAGTTGCCTCTGAGTTGGGTATTGCTCACAACGCTGTTTCCCAATGGGGCGAAGAAGTGCCAATCCGTCGCGCGTTTGAATTAGAGCGCATCACTAACGGTGCGTTAAAAGCGGACTTCACCGCACCTGTGCCTAAAAAACTTTCCGCTACGGCTAAGGGGTAGTTATGCACATGACCTTATCACTCGACGTTCCCATGCTCAGCATTGCTGAATATGCAAAACGCACGGGCATTAGCGTTGATTCGGTAAAAAAGCAGTGTGTCAAAGGGCAGTTGCCTTTTATTCAAACCGAACTCCGTGGCACACGTTATATCAACATGGTGCAACTCACACAGCGCTGTGCAGAAGCCAATGCTGATAAGGCTTGGAATTAACCATAAATAGCAACCCATTTTACAGTCGGTGTCAGCCAATGATGTAAAACAGGAAAACTATTACTTATCTTTTCAACATGTTGAGTATGACCAATGGAATGTCTTAATGAAACGGGCGGTTTTCGTGAGAACGCCCAACAAAAATACGATGACGCATGCAATGCGTTTTCAGCTTCACAAAATCTCGCACAAGTGGAACGTTTCACTGGTGTTAAAAAACTGAAAGACAAGTTAAACCCTAGCCAGAGCCACAAGCTTTCCGCCTTTGAATTGAAACTTATCACTAAAGCATCGGGTGACTACACGATAATTCATAGCATGTTGTTATCGCTCGATATGGTCGCGGTCAATGTTAACCGTGATGGCGATAAAATGACGTTAGTTCATCGCGCCTTAACCCACAGTAAAAACGCAGGCGACCTTGCCTCGCTCACCTTAGAAAACGGCGGTGAAATTCGTTTACCTCGCCGTAAAGCAAGGCAACTTTTAGACACAGTGAACGCAGGTATTGCCAACCTTGTTTTATTAGCCAACGACCTCGAAAACCGCACCAGTGGGGTGACTCCGTTCTTATCAATGGGCGTTGATTTTGTTGTTCAGAATGGTGGAGCGGGATTGATGTGATGAATAGTGAAAAATTCAAAGTTGATTATGCAATAAACCTTTACCGAAAATTACGCTGGTCTGGCTTAAATATAAATGATGCTTACACAGAGATTCGTCGTCACTTTAACTAATTAGGAAACATTAATAATGACAATGAAAAAAATAGATAGAAAAAAGCTTATGTGAAAATTATTAACTTAATGATAGCTGGAGATAACAAAGGCGCATTTGATGCAATGAGAAATTTATGCGGTGAAGACTCTGGTTTATTTGTTTTGAGTAGTTACGAAGAGGTAAGAAAAGCATTTGAAGAGAATAAAGAGAAGTGAAAACAGTGTGATAACCAGAGCTCGAACTCTGATTATCACGTACATAAATTAATAAGGAATCAATTATGTCCAAAGAGTATAGCACTGCTTTAAAACTAGGAGCAACCGCTCCGTTTGCATTAATTATGAAATTAACCAACAAGGAGCGTGGCGCGTTTGTCGATGCGGTATCCCCTACCTTGTTACCTGCACTTAAACGTGCGCTATTAAAAGGAGCTTAATAATGAATAAAACAGCCCAAAAAATGAAGTGCAACCGCCATCTATTACTCGTTGACCACGCTTTGCTCAGTGACAGTAGTGTTTTGCATCACGCCTTTAAACGTGATGAGGGTGCTCACTCTGTTTGTTCGATGGTGAGCGCGATAATGACATTAGCAATGTTAAGCAGTGATGTGTTGCATATCGAAGTTGCTTATTCCCCCCATTGTGCTGATTTAGACGTGAAAGTATTTAATGTCGACACTAATTATTTCGGCATTTATAAACCCCTTTTTCGCCGTTGCGTGCATTTAGACCAATCAACCAGTCTTGAATATTTAAAAGCGCTTGAAGATGAGCTGATTGAATTAGTTGGTAATGCCAAAGATAAATTAGTGGGGGCGGTATGAGTTATCACGCGGTCACCGCTGATGTGGCAAGCAGAAAGATTGCTGACATCCATGCCATCTTCGCTGAATGTAATGAAACCGTGGAAGGACGTTATCAACAGGAGTGGTCATCACTGCGCACGGTCGAACGTGAGGCATTTTGTAAAGTAGCTGGATTGAAAGTTCGCCATGTGAATATGTCATTACGTGAGATGGATATTAAAGAGCGTGAGCAATTGCTTATTGCCATCAAAAGCATGAGCCGTGTTTCTGCACTTTTTGCTGATGCCGATGTTGGACGCATTAAGGGGTTTAATTGATGAGTTCAACTAACGGAAAAACTATCCCTAAAGAGCTTTATCCAACCCCTGCTGTTGTGGTGGATGCGTTGATGAAGGTGATCACGTTTAGAGAGGGCGATAAATTTTTAGAACCTTGTTACGGAACGGGTGCAATCTTTAATAAAGTACCTTTGCCACGCATGACAAAAAGCCTTGCTGAATTGGCGTTTGGTATCGATTACTTAACGACTGAGTTTGAGCAGAAAGATGTGATCATCACTAATCCGCCTTTTTCACTCACTGAGCAGTTCCTTGAAAAAAGCCTTTCTGAATTAGCCCCTGATGGCACGTTAATTTACCTTCAACGCCTTAACTATTTAGGCTCTAAAAAGCGTGTGCCATTTTGGGCGCGCATTGGCTTTCCACATAAAACCCCTGTCATTGTTCCACGTCCTCGCTTTGTAGGTGGTGGCTCAGATAGCTGTGAATATGCGTGGTTTATTTGGGACTTTGGTAGTCGTGTTGCGCTACCACAAGGGTTGAGTCATTTGATTAGTGAGGGCAAATAATATGCAAAAGAATATTCATGAATTCACCCAAGTTATAAAAATTAAAGATAGATATTTTTGTAGATTTGGTAAGAAAAGTCGCGTCATGACCGCTCACAGCTTAACGGGTGCTACTACTTATCAAGAACACGAAGTGGTGGCTGTGTTTAAAAAACTGGTCGATTTGGGTAAGAAGCCTGTCGTTGTAACAATTGGTGAGGTTGATGATTCTTATCAATTTTATGGAAATGTTGAAGGGCTACATATTTTACTGTTGGAAAGTGACCTGAAGTTGATAGACAGTTTTTTATCTCAGGGTTTAACGCTTACAGATTGGCGTGAACATACCAAAGATTATTTAAAATATACTAAAGAAGTTGTATCACCGGCTGAAGAACAATCCGTGAACCCTTATCAGCACCAAGGGCTTATTCGTTCTGAAGTGTTTAAATTTCCGACCGATTTTAGCGTGATATTCAAGCTTCAACGACCGAATTGTTGGTGGGATGAGATCCCGTTTTGATGACTATGCAAATGGAACATGAAATCAAACGCACTCAAGCGGTTGATAGTAAATATCGTGAGCAACGAGATTACTTAAATGATCTGAATGATAAATTTAAGTATTACCGCGCAGAGCCCCAAAAGGCATTGCTGAATGAACAAGCTAACCAGCAATGGTTTATTGACAAAAAATGGGCTGTGACTGAATTAGTTGAAACGATGCCACGTGAATTGGCAACCTCAGTTTTTAAGCAGTATGTAAAGAAGTGGGAAAAATATGTACTTGCCAATGGCAGTGCGCGTAGTGCAAACATTTGGTTGCGTAAGCGTGTTGAGAAAACCCGTGTTGCCGTGAGCCGTTTTCCTGTACCGATTGATAACCTCTATTTTGAGTCTGGTCGAAAGGCGCAGGCTAATATTTGGTGTGATAAGTGCGTTCAGATTGTGACTGAGTGTGCTGAAAAGTCGATGAGCATTGCAGAAACAAAAGAGTTTGTGGTTGAAATTGCAAAGCAATGGGGCTTTGCTGTTAAAAAGTCTACTGAGCAGATTGAACGTCAATCACATGAGTGTGATGATGAATTTGAGCTACGTAAGGCAGATGAACTCGCATGGTTTGAGATGTTACGTTTACTAGATGAACAATGGTGGTTACGTAAGATAGATGTTGCGTTCCGACAGTATTATGAACATTGCCAGATTATCAATGGTCGTGTTCATCAAGGTTCTTCTCGCTATTTAAGCTGCCATGGTTTAACTGATTTCCGTGCGCGTAAAACTGCGTGTGAAATTGCGTTAAGCCAGATGCTGGTTGTGAACTCAGAAACGGGCGAAGAGATGGAGATGAGTGATGTTGTTAAAGCATCAATCGCTAATCCTGAGTTAAGACGTAATGAGTTAATGCTTCGCTTGCGTGGCTTTGAAAATATTGCTGATGAAAACGGTTTGATTGCTGGCTTTTATACGTTAACCGCTCCCTCTAAATTTCATGCTTACAACAAACGAAAAAATGGTAAAGGTGCGTATCTAAATAAAAATTATAAAGGTGCAAGCCCACGAACAACACAAACTTACTTGTGCGGTGTGTGGGCTAAGGCACGTGCAAAACTGAAACGATTAGATATTGAGATAATCGGCTTTCGTGTTTGCGAACCTCACCATGATGGAACCCCTCACTGGCATGCGCTATTTTTCTTTCATCCCGAAGATGAGCAGATTATCCGTTTTGTGCTTGCTGATTACTTTACCCAAGAAGACCGTTCTGAGTTAAATGTCAGTGATGATGAGTTTCAATTGTGGGGCAAGATAATTGGCGGTGATGATTCACAGGTTGATCTCTTTGATATCGAGAAAATCAGGGAGAGTGAAAACTTAATTAAAAATGTTGCTGAACGTATTAAAGCTCGTTTCCTCTATGAAAAAATTGATAAAGATAAGGGTTCTGCAACGGGCTACCTTGCCAAGTATATCGCTAAAAACATTGATGGCTTTAAGGTCGATGATGAAGAGGGGAAGCCTGCTAATAAATCCGCAGAGCTTGCTTGTGGTTGGTCGAGTACCTGGCGAATTAGGCAGTTTCAGCAGATAGGCGGTCCACCTGTTTCTGTTTGGCGTGAACTGCGCAGACTTGAGCAAGATAAAGAGGTGGCAGAAGCAAAGGCGAAAGCGAAAAAAGAGGGCGTGAAGTACGAACCTAAAATACGTTCGCTTATAGATATTCAATCTGAACATGATCCCGTTGAGATAGCACGTATTGCTGCCGATTTAGGCAATTGGTCAATGTATATCGAAGCAATGGGAGGGCTGTTTTGTAAGCGCGCAGGCTTCCCTGTGGGTGTTGTTTATAAGCAGGTTGAAAACGCTTATGGCGAATCAGTTAAGAAATTAAAGGCGGTGGGGTGTTCGTTTATCACCATGATTTCGAGAAGTGACGGCTGGTCGATAGTTAAGAAAAATGCAACGAAGGAGGGGTTTGACCCTAAAGCAAGCGCCAGCGCAGCACTTGGAGTTCTGTCACTAACTGTACGCGAACAGCAAATTATTAAGCAAGGTCGTCAATTAGGGGTATCAATTGATGGCCCTACCGCACGTATTTTAGATGCGGGTGGTAGCATTACCTTAAAAACTAGAGTGGTTAAAGGTGAAAAACGAGTTGAAAAGATGAAAATGGTGAAAACCTACCTTGATGTAGGTGGTGATCAGCTACAAATATGGGAAGAATCCGTTGATATTGATTCATTGCACCTTGAGTACATGATTAATGGTCAGCCAGATAAGAAAGGACGTGTTAATGATCTTCAAAAATTACGTGAGGCACTACGAGAGCGTAAGGGCAATATGCAGATTTTGTACCTTGATACTGGATGGCGTACAACCGTGATGGTAAAAAATAGTGTTGGAGCTGAAAGTGAGTTAACCACTGTGCAACGCTTAGAGGCTGTTCAGGCTTGGGCTGATGAAAATAAAGTTAGATTGATAAAAGCGAAACAGGGAGGGGTGTTTTGACAAATGATGATTTTAGTGAACATGTTAAAGGGTTAGATACTAACTCAGAAAAATATGATCAAGCAGAAAGAGAGTGGGTACAACGATTAAAGCGCACAGGTGTTACTCATGTTTCAAGTAAACCTTTTGGTGATCCTGAATTTCTTAAAAAGCATCGTGAGGATAATAAGTGGCGTGTTGAAGCTAAGTCTGCTCACAACACCTACGCCAACCGTAAAGGTTAATTGACAATGCGCCTAATTCGGGTTTATCCTAACAACGCACTTGCAAAATCAAGTGCCGGGATTAGTACACCGATAATTAACAGGCGCATAGTCGCCAGCGATAAATATTTTGAATGAAAACATCTTCAAAAATTTTAGTTGGTTTTTTTATGCGTGATGCACAGCTATACCTCCCTTTCGAGCGATTGACGAAAAGTGTCAATCCTCTATCGGGTAAATATTTTGAGCTTAAACTCAAAAATTTTTTATGGTGGGCTGGGCGAGGCGACTTCGGTCGGCCGTTCCTGTTACGGTAGTACTAACCTTGTTCAGTTCACCACCAGTTGCTTAGTACCGACTTGTGGTGATTATAAAAATCATTAACAGGAGGTCAATCATGACCAATCAATTATCGTTTCATAGCAAAACACTTACCCCAATTATTAAAGATGGCCAAACATGGCTAACCGCAAAGGACTTATCCTTAGCATTAGGTTACGCAACATCCGATGCAGTAACTAAAGTATTTAACCGTAATCAAGACGAATTTACAGCGGGTATGACCGAGACGCCCAATTTGGGCGTCTCGAGTAATTTGCGTTTGAATACTCGCATTTTTTCATTACGTGGTTGTCATCTTATCGCCATGTTCTCTCGAACAAAAGAAGCCAAAGCATTCCGCCATTGGGTATTGAACATCTTAGATAAAGAGATCCAACAACCCACACCTGAAAAGTTAGAAAATGAGTGTGTCAGTAAACACGGTTTTACCCGCGTACTGATGACATTCAAAAATGGCATGCTCACCGAAAGCACTCCCGTTCCTTTCACATCAGGCATCGTTTCATTTGAATCACCCGAAATACTCCAAGAAATGATCCGCGACACCATGCCTGGTTATGCGTTGGTTAACAAAGAAGAGCTAATTAAAGCGTTTGGTTTGTAATAGGGTGTAATAGTTATTAATTTCAAATTAACTAGACTCAATATTTATGATTATTAGACAGGATGATTCTGTCTAATAAGCTGTTAGATCACAAGGAGAGTTAAATGAAGCTTCATGAATTGGATATTGAAGGCTTTAGAAGAATTAAAAAAGCAAAAATTATCATGGGCGACGCGACATTTTTAATCGGTGCAAATAATGCTGGAAAAAGTTCTGCATTAAAGGCGATTGATTATCTTTTGTCAGATAAAAAACAACTTGACCAAAGAGATTTTTATTCTGAGATAGATGAGGAAACAGGAGAAACTAAAGTTGTGAATACCAAAGTGGTATTTGAGGCTGAATTTCGTAACCTACCTTTAAATTCGGAAGATTGGAGAGGCTTTAAAGGACGAATATTTCAATATGCTGAGCCTATTGAAGGAGATACTGGTCTAGCGATTTATTATCGGAAAACATTTGAAATAGGTAAAGATGTAATTGTTGAATTAAAAAGCCTGAAGCGCGAATTGAAAGATGAATTTAAAACTTGTAAAAATCCACAACAATTCATTGATGCTGGTTTAGATTCTGATCTCGTAGCGGAAATATTTTCCGGTTTAGATAAAAATATTTCTGCAAAAGACAAGATAAAACTTGAGGCGCTGGATGTCTGGAATATCCTTGCTGATGAAGAGTGGTTTGTAAATCCAGGTGGTATCCCTGGCAATGTACTCAGTAAACTACCTAGGTTTCTTTTGATACCTGCAGAATCGTCTTCTTATGAGATTAACGATATTAAAAATGGTGTTTTAGGTAAAACACTAAATGAACTGTTTGAAGATGTTAGATCTTCGTCCGTTCATTATAAAGAAGCTCAAATCCATTTGGATAAACTCGCGAAAGAACTTGATCCCAGCGATAAAGACTCTGAATTCGGAAAAATGATGAGTTCTTTAAATTCAGTATTGTCGAGTGTATTTCCTGACTCAAAAATACACGCTACAGCTGATTTAAGCGATCCCAATAAAGTACTTAAACCTTCATTTCAGATAGAAATGTCAAGTAACATAAGGACAACTGTTGAGTATCAAGGAACAGGAATGATTCGAGCAGCTGTTTTTGGACTGTTAAGATTTCGACAACAATGGCTAAACAAAAAGTCTGATAATGAGCAAAGAAGCTTAATTATTGGTTTTGAAGAACCGGAAATATATCTTCATCCAAGTGCTGCAAATCAATTGAGAGACACGATCTATGACCTGTCCGCTGATAATTCTCAAATTATAGCAACGACGCATTCTCCATATTTAATAGATATTTCACGTAAGCCTAAACAAGTGTTAAATCGGTTTCATTTTGATAACAAACATACAACAGTTTATCCGTTTTCAGTTTCGGAGGAATATAAAAAATTAGAAGGAGATGATAAGCAGCATGTAAAAATGTTGTTGAAATTAGATGATTATGTTTCAAGAGTGTTTTTTACTAAAAAGGTAATTATCGTTGAAGGTGATACTGAAGATATTGTTTTGCGTGAAGCTATTAGTCGCTTGCCTGAGGATATTAAGCGTAAAATTATGTCTAACTGTGAAGTAATTAAAGCTAGAGGTAAGGCATCTATTATTGGGTTAGTTAAATACTTGAACGCTTTAAATGTTAACTGTTTCGTCATACATGATCGTGACCAAGGTTGTGCCAATGCCGTAAAGTATAACCAACCTATTGTAGATGCAGTAGGCGACCCTGACAAAGTTATTATGCTCGAAGAATGTATGGAGGACATTTTGGGATATACGGCTCCATCTTCAGAAAAGCCATTTAAAGCATTTAAAAACACGCAAACGTGGGGGGAAACTTGGGATGATGTGCCAGAAAAATTAAGAACAGTACTTACTAAAGCCTTTTCTGAGTATATAAACTAGTTGTTATCTAACAAGAAAGGTAGGAAATCCAAAAAATAAACAGCCCACAAAACGTGGGCTTTTTTAATGGGGTTAAATAATCACAACAACGAAAGCTGAGACTTCAACGCTTCCTGCTGATTAGGTGCTAATGTTTTTAATAACTCAAAGGCCAACTGCGTTGATGTTTTAGCGGATGGACTAAGCGAATGACTGAAGCCAAGGCCATCTGTCAGGCTTACAGTTTGCTCGTATAAACCTTGAAACAACGATAGAAAGACATGGTGTGCAACGTGTTTCAACGATTGATGTTGAAGCTATTCCTTATAAGAAAAATATACAATAAGAATTTAACTACTGTTTTTATATACAGCTTGTGGCGTGAAATATATACTGGTTATGTTTTTGATGCCTTGAGTACCTGAGACCCATTTTTATGGAGAGGAAGCAACAAAAATACAAGCAAGCTACACCTGTAGCTTGCTTATTCCTGTATTCAAGGCTCTTTTAAAGGAGCTAAAATGCACGAACATATTATGAAAAATGGGCAATTAAGATTGGTTAATGCAGATTGTCTACAATATTTAAAAACACTTCCAGATAACCACGTAGATTTAATTTTAACAGACCCTCCATATTTTCAAGTTAAAGCTAATGCATGGGATAACCAGTGGCCAGATGTAGAAACATTTTTAGCATGGCTTGATGAAGTTCTTGTTGAATTTTGGCGCGTATTAAAGCCGTCGGGTAGCTTATATCTTTTTTGCGGTTCAAAATTATCAGCCGAAACAGAGATATTAATTAAAAGTCGTTTTAATGTGTTAAATCATATCGTCTGGGCTAAACCTTCAGGTATTTGGAAAAGAACGCATAAGCCATCGTTACGTTCATTTTTTCCCGCAACAGAAAGAATTATCTTTGCCGAACACTATGGTGCAGAAGGATTTGCAAAAGGAGCCTGTGGGTATGCAACAAAATGTAGCCAATTAAAAAAAGAGGTCTTTAAGCCACTGATTGATTACTTTAAAAATGCGCGCGAAGCACTGAATATATCAGCCAAAGACATTAACCAAGCGACAAACACCCAAATGTGTTCACATTGGTTTTCATCAAGCCAGTGGAAACTTCCCACAGAAAAACAATACAAACAGCTACAAAAATTGTTCTCGTTACGTAGTGATGAATTATCTCGAAGCCATGGAAGCCTTGTAAAAGAACGCTCTGAGCTACTTAATAAATATGAGCATTTGCTATTGGAGTACCAGGACTTAAAAAAACAATACGATGATTTAAGAAGGCCTTTTGGTGTAACAAGTGAAGTGCCTTATACGGATGTATGGTTATATCCTCCCGTCCAATATTACCCTGGCAAACACCCCTGTGAAAAACCTGCTGATTTACTTGATCATGTTATTTTAACAAGTAGTAAAGAAGGACAGTTGGTACTTGATGCTTTTATGGGATCAGGTTCTACAGGTAAGGCGTGTTTAAAATTAAATAGAAATTTCATCGGTATCGAGATGGAAGAACCTACGTTTAACAAAACGCTAATTGATTTAGAAAAATAAAAATGTAACAAAAGCCTACAAAATGTGGGCTTTTTCATTCCCTAAATTCCCCATCAAAACTAGAAGATATCCACCTCTGAACTGGTTATAATAACAACTGTTAATTTAATCAGTTCCGTTTCTCTTTTATTACCCGTTTCGGCACTGAAATTGATTTTATATCCCACCGTTAAATAACTGCTTTGATTCAATTTACTTTGAATTCGTTATTATTAATTTATGGAAAAGGAGGCTTTATGTTAATTCGTTGTCCGAGCTGTTTGTGTAAATCGAGAATCGCTGCATCTGAGCAATTATCCAATGAAACACGGCGCACTTATAATCAATGTTTGAACTTTAATTGTGGTGTTACGTTTACGCAATTAACCTCTTTAGAGAAGATCATAAGATCACCCTCGCAAGGATCACACCCGCCCGATAGTACGAAACAACCCGAATTATGCCTAAACCCTAATCAAATGGATCTTTTAGTGGGTGAGCCCATGCCCTGTATAGGTTAAGCGATAGTCATCTATACACAGTTTCGGCTTCGCTAATTTCCGAAAATGATTGATGGTGATTTCAGAGCACCGGGGGAGGGGTGCTGTTTTTATTGGATTTGAATGGTTGTGCAGTTATATGAATAGTGAGGCTTTTAATGTGGGAACGTAAGACGAAAAAAGCAAAGTGGAATGGCAAAGTGTTGCATATCCAAAGCACTACGCTTGATGGCGGTAAGCGTCTGTATGTTGCTGAAATGCCTTATCGAGATGATCCACATATTAAAGTGATGGGGGCTAAGTCTCGTAGCATTACTATTGAAGCGGTGTTTGTTGGAATTAACTCATTGGTTGATGCCAATGCGTTGATTGCTGAGTTGGAAAGCAAACCTGAAGGCAAGCTTGAGCATCCCTATTTGGGTGAACTGTCTTTAGTTTTTGATAGCTCATCGCAGAAGTTCACCACCAAGAAAGGGTTGGTTACTTTATCGTTGAAGTTTCTGCGCCAAGGTGCGCCTGTTGTACTGGCTCGACTCGATGAAAAAACGCCACCAGAATTGGTTAAGCGTGTGCTTGATGAAATAGATAAAGATCTCGAAAAGAAGATAACACAAGCCTCACCCGAACAGATTGATAGCATGAAGTTTGATTTTACGACTGTGCTGAATGCACTGCGTAACATCGCTAACCGCGCTACCTTATCGAGCTTTAAACTGGCGCGTTTACACAGAGAGATTGAAGATGCGTTCACTGCCATTGAGATGATAAGCAATGCACCCTCTGCTTATTCAGCCCATTTTTCAGCGATCATTAATAGCTTAAAAGGTGATTCTAATAGTGAGTCATCTATCAATAAATTGGTATCAACAATTAATCCTATTGCTGAATTCCCTCACTGTAATATTCACATCACTTTTGCCGTGGTGTTGCTAAGCAATGAGATGGCAACACTCAGCCATGTTGAGATTGTTGATGCGCAAACACTTTCTACGCAGTCACTAAGCAAGATGCAAAGCAATATCAACATCATTCAAATGCAGTTAAGCGCGCGTGTAAATGATGTCACAAAGTCTGCTACTTTTGAAAGTTTGGCGTTAGTTGATGCAGTAGAAGCTTTACATGCAAACGTTAACAAACAAGCCAATAAACTCACGCAATATCAGCAAACATTAAAAACGGTTGAGGTGGTCAGTGCGCGCCCACTGCTATGTATTGCTCAAAGTGAAGAGTGTGGTTTCAAAGCACTAACACGGTTAAACAGTATTAAGCACCCGTTGTTTGTTGTGGGTGAACTGCAGGTGGGCAATGTCTGAATTAACCCTGTTTATTAATGGTCAACAGATCCCTTTTAGCAAAGCTGATATTGCCTTTAGCACTGAGCAATTAGCACATAGCTTTTCTGCAACGGTTCCTGATCTTAATATTGATAGCCCACTGCCTGTGCAATTTAAGTTAGATGGAAAATTAATTTTTAATGGTCAGATTGATAGTGCCGGTGATGATGTGAATAGCAGTAGCGAGCAAACTGTTATTACAGGGCGTTCGCTTTCTGCCAACCTGATTGATAGCCGTATTAAATTAGATGCGATTTATAACCAACGCTTTGATCAACTGTTAAAACTCGTTGTGTCTGACTTCGGTTTGACTGTTCGCAGTGATACCGACGCATTACCAGAGATTCCCGAATTTCAAATAAATGCAGAATCCCCCCTGGCGAATCTTGCACAAATTGCCAAACAGCAAAACTTAATGATGATTGAAGACAACGGTGAAATTGTGATTCAACAGCCTGGGCAACATCATGAGCAGGGGATCATCTTAGAGGTGGGGAAAAACTGTGAAAGCTTGAGCATTAAACGCAATTTTGCTCAGCAGTTTTATCGCTATGAAATTCAAGGCGCTTGGGGTGAGGAGTCTTTTGCGGTAGTTAATGATGAGTCTGTGAACAAGTGCCGAATCAAAGTGATCATTGCCGATAAATTGCAATATACCGAGGCGTGCAAAACCCGAGCGTTATATGAAAAAAACCTAGCGATTGCCAAGGGGTTACATGCCAGCGTTAAAGTAGCAGGGCTTCATGCACTGTTAACGGGTCAAAGCCTGAATAAAACACTACGTGTTAAACATTACAGAAAAAAGTTTGATGAAACATTACTGATAAAAACAATCACACTCTCTGTGGATGATAAAAGTGAAAGCACTCGTGTTGAATTTTTTCGTCCTTTTGGAGTGCAATGATGTCTGAAGTTTTGATGAATCGCATTAAAAATATCTTTGGTACTGGCCTCGCAACCCGAGTAGAAACAGGCATTGTGCAGTTAAAACTTGCCACTGGCATTCTTAACGATCGCATCAAACGGGTGCATAACTACGGTTTTATGAGCAGGCCATTGCCTGGTGCAAAAGGTTATACGCTGTTTATCGGTGGTGATACATCACGTGGTATTGCTGTTTGTATTGAAGATGAACGTCATCAAATGGAACTTGCGCCTGGCGATGTTGCCATGCTCGATGACAAAGGCAATCTCATTCACTTTCACAGCGGTGGTATCAAGGTTATCACTAAGCAAACCTTTGATTTAACAGCCAGTAAAGATGTCAATATCAGTTGTAAAAATGCCACCATTGACGCCACTAAAACCACGATTAATAGCGAAACGGAAATCAACGGCAACACCACCATTAATGGCAATGCCAACATTACTGGCATTTGCGCGGTGGGTGGATTGGCTGCAATTGGTGGTGGGGCTGTTCCTGCAACGGGTGGCATGACCATGACGGGCGGTGATATTACCGCTGATGGTATTAGCTTTAAGTATCACTTCCACATTGAAACGGGTGAACAAACAGGATGGGCGCAATGAGTCATTTTCAATTAAGTGCATTAACAGAGCCTGTGAGTAGTGAAAATGGGCTAAAACATGCGGTATTACAAAGCCTGCTCAACTGGGAAAAAGCACAAAATAATGATCCGTTAGATGAGGACCAGGACAAACAAGGTTGGTGGGCAAGTGAGTTTGTACAAGCAGTGGGTTGCCGAGATTGGACACTAGCAAGAGCCAAGCAAACACCCGACACCCTAAACCGTGCCAAGCGTTATACCGAGCAAGCCTTGCAGTGGTTGATAGATGAGAAAGTGGCAACACAGATTGATGTTAATGTCAGTTTTAAGGGTGATCGTTTAAACCGAGTAATCGAGTTTACCCTTGTAGATAATAAAAAATATCAGGTGACAGTATGAGTAAAACGCCCAGTTTAGAAAGTTTAATATATCGAGCAAAAACAACATTAAAAAACAACACTGGGGTAGATAATCCTGCGATTAATGCCTTAGCTTGTGCGGTGGGAGGTGTTGCTTTTGGTCAGTATGCTTATGCCGATTATCTGTTTAAACAGATGCACCCTGAGACCTGTAATGAAGAGTGGTTATACCTGCATGCACAACGACTGAAAGTTGATCGCATCTCACAGTTTTTTGCGACAGGGACAATCAACTTTTTACAAACTAGTGGTGTTGTATCTATTCCGACTGACACTATAGTGAGAACTTCAGATAATAAAGAGTATAAAGTTACCACCGCTATCAACTCAGATATCTCTGTTCCTGTTAAAGCACTATTACCTAATGTGGAGGGTAATTTACCTTCAGGTGAAATACTCTATTTAGTGACAGCGGTAACTGGTTTACACCCTGAAAGTATCAGCAGTAATGAAATTAATGGTGGGGCTGATATAGAGAATGTGGAGCATTGGCGCGATCGAGTTGTTCAGGCATTTAATGAAAAACAGATCGTTGGTCGCTTAGTTGATTATGAGTTTTGGGCGAAATCTGCACATGCTAATGTTGATTATGCATGGGGCTTAGATAACACCCCATTATTGGGGCAAGTCACGGTGTATATTGGTCAACGAGAAAGTGATCCCCTAGTAGATGAACAAATCAGGGTCATTGTTCAAAATTATATTGATGCTAATCGTTTAGCAGGGTGTCATGTTTTTGCAACGTTGCCGACATTGAAGCCTGTTGCTATCGTTATTTCAGGCATTTCTGATCTTACCGTTCGCAAAAATATTGATATTGCGTTACAGCAATTTTTTAATAATCGACTAGATAATCGAAGCCCGATGATGGCCAATGAAATCTCAACCATTATTAGTGCAATCACCACTAACTTTACATTCAACTTTCCGAATAATACAACCACCTTTGCGGATAATGAGCTGTTAACTTTTGGTGGTGTCACATGGTGATAGAGCAACAACTTTACTCAAAAGATAACTTTAAACAAGCTATCTCCGCTTTGTTACCTACAGGGCAATATTGGCAGTATCAGCAAGGTGATGCGCTGGATGGAATATTGGAAGGGATGGGGGTTGAATTTAAAACAATTCATGACGAAACCAAGTTAGATTTTTTAGATGTGCCAGATAATAACAATACAGGTTGGAAGTTGTCTGATTACCAAACACTATTAAACACTAGTGAGGTGGTAGGCAATGTTTATGATGATAGCAGTACACCAAATTTAATCTATATCGACTTTAGCGCGGGTTATACGGTGGGTGACTTAATGAAAAAGTTAGATAGTTATCGGTTACCACATACTAATTTTTGTTGTACCTATACCCACCAAAAAACAATATATATAGCAGTGTGTAGGCAATCATTACATATTAATCGAAGAGTATTGAGGGCTGTTTAATGTCATTAATCATTACAGAAATTGGGCTTGAGAAAGCCATGCAAGCAGATGAGCAAGGCGTGAGCTTTAAAATTACTCATGTTGGGGTAGGGCTAAATGGTTATACACCCGATAAAAAAATGAGTGCATTACAAAATGAATTTAAACGCGTTGAAATCGCTGGAGGAACACAAGTAGCCGGTAATCAAATTCATTTAACTGCACTCTTTGATGGTGATGAAGAGATTAATGGCCGTGAACTTGGTTTTTATTTAAAAGACGGCACATTGTTTGCCATTGAGAGCCACCCGACGAATTTGCTTACTTATAAAAGTCCGAGTTCAAAAGTCATTGAAGCATTTGACTTGATTTTAGAGGGAGTCCCACCGAATAGTATTACTGTTGATAGTACCGGTGACTTAAGCCTGTATTACGCAGATACATTTGCGGTGATGGGAACAGCACAAATCAACAATATGCGCAGAACATTAAGCAATTTAGTACAACTTTCAGAATTAAAATTATTGCATTAGGAAAACTGATTATGAGTACAGAGCAAGATATACAAGATTTAGTAAAAGCTACAAATGCACTGACGTTAGTTGCTGAGGGCATAATTGCAAATGGTGGAGGGTACATTAATTTTGAGAAATCAATTTCAAATGATCCTGCATTTTCTAATGTAGTTAATGTGGTTTCACTAGCTTGCGATGTTGATGTTGATATTAGTGGGGTCACATGTAACTTTGCCAGTGGCGTAAACATAACTATGCCAGCGTTAACAGTCGGGACAGATTACGCGATTTATGCTACTGAAACTGAGTTAATAGCCAGCGCAAACTTCACGGTGCCAGATGGCTACACAGCCCAAAACTCGCGCAGAATAGGCGGTTTTCATTACGGAGATAACCGTATTTATCCGCGCTCATTTTGGGATCTGAAATTTAAACCTGAATGTAATGACCCACGCGGAATGGTGCGTACATTTCAAGGTTTTTGGGCTGATATTTATCTGCTTAATACCACGCCTGATTTATTGGGAACGTCAGCCTATAACGCACAAATAGCAGATGGTGCAAGCACTCCAAAAAAACCTGCTGTATTAGGCGGTGATGGAGTTAGTCAGTATGCTAACTTTACTCAGTATACCGCTACAAAAATAGCATATGCATATGGGAAAAGGTTGCCTGCACCCGCTGAGTTTTATGCGTTAGCGCTAGGGGCTGTTGGAGGTCATTCCGCTGGTGTAGATTCAATTAAAACTATTTTTGATGTTGATTCACGTAGTGATATTGATTGTGAGCAAGTGTCTGGCCATTTATATCAATTTGGTTGCTCAATGGCATCGTTTAACTCAGGCACTATAAGTTGGAAAACCCATGATCCAGAAGAAAATGCAAAGACTTACGTTCATGATTTAAAAGGCGTAATGTTTGGTGGGAATTGGAGTGATTACAATGGGGAATCTGGAACATCTGGCGCATCTTGCACGTACTGGATCAGTGTTATCCTACAGTCCCAGGAAAGTATGGGTGCTCGATGTATTTGTAACCATTATCAAGGTGTTTAGGAGAAAGTTATGCGCGGACAAACAAAAATAATCAACACGGTAACCGATAAACAAACAGCGGGTATTTCACAAGCTGATATCATCAAACAAGCAACAATCAACGTGCGTTATGACGATGCAATTTATCCAGATGACTACGACCACATGCAGATAAAAGAGGGTGATGAGGGATACATTGAGCCTATTTATCGCTTTGAAAAAGAAATTGACCAAGGCGTATTAGACCGATTTGAAATCACGTTATAGTTATTCTTAAATAAAAAGGGAGTAATTTCTATCTCTTTTTATTTCCCACTTTTATAACCATTTACTAAAATATCAACCCCTCGCAACATCTAATAAGCTCCGTTATCTTACTCATAGTAAAAGCAATTAACTAAAAAGTGAGATAACGGATGCCACCGCAAGACTCAGTAAAAACACAGCTCGCTATTCAGGCTCTGGAACAAGGGCAACAAGATAGCCGAAAAGTATTAGATAAAGTCTCTGACTCATTAGATGAGCTGATCAATATGCAAAAGTCTCATGAGGTTTTTCATGCAAAAGTAACAGGGAAATTGGACTCCTACAAAGAACGCATCAATAAAATAGAAACCAATCAAACGTGGGTGACCCGTTTAGTCGTGGCTGCCGTTGTTGTTAAAGTCCTTTCAATAGTATGGAGTATGTAATGCCCAAATATTCAACGCGTTCACAAACAAAATTAGCGCAGTGTCACCCATTGCTTCAACAGGTATTTAACCAGGTGATTAAAACAGTTGATAACACCATTATCGAAGGACATCGTCCTAAAGCCAAACAAAACAGCCTGTTTTCCGAGGGGAAGAGCCAGCTTAAATACCCCAAAGGTAAGCATAATTCACTCCCTTCATTGGCAGTGGATGCCGCGCCTTATCCCATTAATTGGAATGACCGAGAGCGTGCCACTTTGTTTGCAGGGTACGTTTTAGGTGTTGCTGCTGAAATGGGTATTAAATTGCGTTGGGGAGGTGACTGGAACATGAACTTTGAAACCAAAGATAACAATTTTGATGATCTCTGGCATTTTGAGTTGGTGTTATGACATGGGCGGAAGCGTTCAACAACTGGCGCATTTTTCCCAGGCTAATTGCATTTTTCATGGCGTATATGTGGTTGCAGTTTAACAGCTACTTTTTCTCTATACCGATGGCAGAGCAAGCGGAATGGGCGCTAGTGCAATATGGTGTTATCACCGCCACCTTTATTGGTTTTGCAAAATTCTACATGGAAACAGGAGGCAAACATGCCAATCACAATACTCCTTAGTTTGTTAACAGGAAAAGCTAAAAAGCCATTCATTATTATATTGCTCATTGGCGCGGTACTCACTGCATTAACCGCTGGTTACTTTTATGTAAAAGCGCAAGGTTATGAAAATGGCTATACCGTTGCAGAGCATAAATATCTACAAGAAAAACAGAAAGCGGTGATCAGTGCGATTAAACAGGTTAATCGCAAAAATCAAACCAATAGCGACATAGCCAAAGCCTACTGGCAAAACGAACTGGCTAAAAAACCCAAGATAGAAACCATAGAAAAAAGGATCATTGAATATGTTGAAGTTAATAATAGTGATGAGTGTTTGCTTAATGATGATGAGTTGTTCATCCTCACCGACCTTATCGATATTGCCAACGGAACTACAACCGCCCAAGCCGACCATCGACCAAGCCCTGTTGCAACCTTGCCAACCAATTAAAGCCCCGACCGCTAAACGTAGAAGTGGTCACCTGTTATGGAAAAAGCAGTTAATCTTAAATTATGGTGCATGTCGAGACAGACATAATGCACTGGTTGAAATTGTAAAAGGGGCTGATTAGCCCCTTTATTTGTATCGATGATAGTTAGATTTATCTATGCTTCAGCTACATTTAAATTTTCATACTCTTTCAGCTTGATCACCTCAAATCCTGCAAAATCATTTAGCTCTAATAAAATTTCACCAATCGGTTTGATCTCATTTTTATAGAACATTTTATCAACCTTGTTCAGGTCACCAACGGGGCTAAACCCTTCACGGACAATGCTCATTAGATCCAGTGGAATACGGTGAGCGGATAAAATATCCCCCGTGGTGACGTTCTTCATCTTGCTGAATTCATCTTTAGCATCTAACTGGCCAACAGGAATTAGCTCAGGTTTCTCGCCATCTTTGCCTTTACCGTTAATAAACATGTTTTTAAAGTTGCCTAACCCTTTGGCACTGTTTAGCTTGGCGATGATCTCCTTTTCCTGATCATCGGTTAAGTTGGGGTTATTCATGTAAAGCAAAAATCCAGAGTGTGCGCCATTGAGATAATACTTACGGCGGAACAAAGTAGCATCTTCGTTTAACCACACACTGCTCAGTGATGCAAAGTATTGCGGAATGCCGTAAATCTCTTGGGTTACGTCATACTCCATCAAATGGAATACTTGCCCCTCTTTGTAATCGATTGTTTGGCTTTCTGTTTTATAAGAGTAACAATCAACTTTCTCTCGTCTGCGCATATACATGGCAGGTAGGTGTTTAAAACTAATGTCACCCAGCCCATTAACGACTCTCAAAAGATAAGCATTACCAAAAACACCAAAGTCAAATAACCAACGGTTGCAATCACGTTTACTTAACTTGCCTTTGATTAACTCAAGGGTAGCACTGACCATATTACGTTTGGCATAAATAGCGGAGGAGTGCATTGCATTGGCGCGCAGTGTTTTGGCTAATCCCTCCAATGAAACGGGAGGCTCAAAGTAACCATCTACTAATGCGCTTTCTACATAGTCCATAATATCGGACTTTAATACCGACTGTGGCTCGCCAAATTCAATCATCATTTTTGTTAATCTCCCATCGACACGGTTGGTGTGACATCTTGGTGAATATTTATCCCCTCTAAACTCAGCAACTGCATAATCGCCATTGCTAAATCTGCGTGAGAGGTATCTTTTGTTCGTTGTGCGGTAAAAGTGGGTTGGTTGCTGTTTTTAGTGACACTGCGTTTTACCATCAAAAATGCGTGTACTACGTCATCCCACGTCACATCAAATTGCAAGCGACCTGCGCCAATCACCTCACGGGCTTTGTAGGTCATGTGTGCTTTGGTATTAATACTGTATTGAATCAGCGTAACCCGTGGAAAGAACACCTCGACCAATTCAGACACGGGGCCGCCGATGCCTGAAACATCCATGGCAATTTCAGTGACATTGTATTTGTCACAGAGCGCTTTTAACTCATCGGCTTGTCCTTGGTAACTGACCCCTGATAAACGCAATTTTTCAATCAATCGGAATGCACCACCTTTTCGTTTTGGTGGCAGGGCAACCACAACGGCCGCTTCATCACCTACGCCAGATGGGTCGTATCCAATCCAAACAGGCATGCGACCAACAGGACGAGGCGAATCCATCTCGACATCTTTCCAATCGCTGGCATCGACTTTGCAATTCATTAAATCTTTTACGTTGAAAGCGGATTGCGCATCATCCAAAAATACACAGCGCAGTAAGTTATCAAACACCTCTTTAAGCGGATATTTTTTGTGTAGTCTTTTCAGATTAAAGAAAGTTGCACCGCCCTCAATCGCATCATCCACGGTGATCATTTGGCGATAGATATCATCAACGCCCAATAGCCCGTCTTTTAATGCTTCATGACTGATATCAATATTGTCGGCTTTGTTGCCTGCCCATTTGGGATACGCTTCATGGCCAATGCTTGAGGGTGTAGAAAGATAGGTAGTGCGCCATTTATCGTGAATGGAAACGCCACCGATTAAATCATCAACTTGTTTAAATCTTGGTATCCAAAAAGCTTCATCAATATACAGATGACCGTTAAAGCCTTGACCTGTGCGCGCATTGGTAGAAAGAAAGTTTAAAATTGCACCGTTGCTCAGATGGATTTCGTCTTTACCGCGCAGGTCAACATCACCAATCTCTAAGGCAAACATGCGGATGTAGTTTTTGAATATTTCAGATTGCTTTTTAGACGCAGATAAAAAGACTTGGTTATCACCCGTCAACACCGCATCTTCAAAGGCTTCAAACGCAAATAGATAGGTTAAGCCGATTTGACGCGATTTAAGATAAAAACGCATCCAGTTTAGGGCAGGGTCGTTTTTAGTTTCAATTATTTTTAATTGGTATTTGAAGAACGTTTTGTTTTTGTACTCATCAAGCATCTCTTTAGTGATGCTTGAAATATCATTTTTTACTTTATTGTTTTTACGCCCTTTGTTGGTCCCATCTTTAGCATTGCCACCATGAAACACTTTTTTCGGATTACCCATATGAAACTTCAATAGCAAATCTAACTCTTTAAGTTGCCTGTCGGTTTTCTCATCAACCCATGTTAAATAAACAATACGCTGACGGGTAACTTGCTCAGGTGGTGCATCATCACGCAGAGCTTTCCAGCCAAATTTAGCAATCCAACTTTGTACCGTGCGGTCGGTGATGCGTATCTCTTGTGCTATTTCGTTGGCGGTTCGCTGGCACAGGTATAACCCCAACGCTTTTGTTTGTTGCGTTGTGTAAAGGATGTTTGTGTTTTCGAGTGGTGGGTTTAATTCTGGCATGTCGGCAGTATGCAAGCTCAGCCAACACACCGCGCTAAGCGTTTATTTTATATTCCCCCCCTAAAACCACAGTAGATATAAACAGTGTCAAAACCTAGTTAAAGTGAAACTCAATAAAAAGCGAACCCCATTCATTAGCTAGTAGGTGTTGTATGTTCAAAACTGATTTTATTTGTATTTTAACGGCAGGGCATACGGTAGATGGGCGTGAAATTGCACAAGAAATTTTAGACCAAATTGCTGAAACCTATAACCCTGAAACCTATAACGCACGCATTAATATTGATCACAGCTCATACAGTTCAAAACTGGGTAGCGTGTTAGCGGTAAAAGTTGACGGTAATAAATTATTAGCGCAACTCAAGCCGAATGATTTTTTCTTATACCTGATTCAGCAAGGGCAGTATCTACATACCTCTTGTGAAATTGTGATGGACTTTGCCAAAACAGGTAAAGCGTATTTAACAGGGTTAGCCGTCACGGATGAGCCTGCAAGTTTAGGTACGACTGAATTACATCTTTCAAATAAACAGTCTGGTACGCAATTATTTAATACCGATGATGGCATCACGCCACCCAAACCAACCCTGTTAAATAAATTACTTAATAAAAAGGACGATGAAATGAGCGATAAAGCGACGCTTGAGATGCTGTCTCAAATGCAAAAAACCAATGCAGAGCAAACAGTGGCATTAACTGAATTAGCGTCAGGCATGACTTTATTAACTGAAAAGTTAAGCGTTAAGCCTGAAACGGAAGAAAAGCCTGACGGTGATAAAAATGAAAGCGCTGAGCTTAAAGAAGTCAAAGAACAGCTTTCTACACTCGCTAGTAAATTTGAAACACAGGGTGAAGAGTTAACTGGCTTTAAAGAAACACTTTCAAAAATGACCGATGAACAAGATCGTGATGAAGCCACTGGTGGTGACAAAGATGATGAAGAAGAGATTCTTTAAGGTTCATTAACCCATAATTTTAATTAGCTAGAGAGTAAATAAATGGAAAATTTTACCCGTAAGCAGGTCAGTGCGTTAGAACTCGCAGTGGCTAAGCAGTTTGGTGCGGAAAACGTATCTCAAACATTCAGTATTACCCCCCAAAAAGCCCAGAAAATCATTGCTGCCGCACGACTAGAAAATAGCTTTCTAGGGCGCATTAACGTCATCATGGTGAGCAATCAGCAAGGTGAAGCGTTAGCACTTGATGCAACAGGCATGATTGCAGGGACAACGGATACCAGTTCAGAAGACCGTATTCCAAAAGACCCGCATTCAAAAGGTGGCACAAGTTACCACTGTCAGCAAATCAACTTTGATACGCTGATCAAGTACGTCACGCTAGATGCATGGGCGCACAACAAAAAATTCAAAAGCTTAGTGGCAGTGCAAACCCGTAAGCAGATTTCAACTAACCAGATCCAAATTGGTTTTTACGGTAAATCACGCGCGGCAACGTCTAACCCTGTTAATAACCCGAAAGGTCAAGATATTGCCATTGGTTGGCTTGAAAAACTGCGCACTCAAAATGCAGAAAACTGGCTAGATGAAGGTGAGACTGCAGGTGAAATTCGTATTGGTGAAAAAGGTGATTATATCAACCTTGATGCTGCCGTGAATGATACCAAACAGATGATTGATCCTGTTTATGAAGATGATGGCGATTTAGTTGCCATTATTGGTAGTGAACTGTTGGCCGCTGAAAAAGCGAAATTTTATGATCTGCATGGTAATACCCCGTCGGAAAAATCTAAAATTGAAGATCGTCAAATCATTGGAACTTATGGTGGTTTACCCGCCTTTAAAATTCCACACTTTCCAAGCCGTGGCATCTTAGTGACCTCGTTTAAGAACCTGTCTATCTACATTCAAAAAGACAGTGTTCGCCGGCGCATGGAAGATAACGCAAAACGTGATCGTTATGAAACATACCAATCACAAAACATGGATTACGTTATTGAAGAACTAGGCAAAGCAGCAGCGCTTAACTTTGAAAACGTAAAACTCAGCACAGACGGTGGCACGAATTGGGCGTAACACGGTAACAAACAACCTCCTAAAGGCTTGCGCCAGCTTATTGAAAAACGAGACTTGTCTCAGCTTATCAATAACCTAAGCGCAACGCCTTTTTCATCACTTTTTATAACATCAGGAAACATCATGGCCAGTTTAGTCGCAAATAAAGAGACAAGTTACAGCAGTGTATTACCTGCCACTGATTTCTACCCTGAATTAAAAATCTCAGAGTTTCAGGCTCTATTTCATTTTTTAGAAGATGAAACAGAAGCTGGTATTTTGCACTGTGCAAGCGTCGAACGTATTGCTATTCACCGTGAATTAAAAGTATTAACCACCCAATACACCGCGCTAAGCGCCTATTCGCAAACGCTATTTGATGACAATGTTTCAGCACTCACACTCTATAAGCAAGCCGTTTTTTGTAAAACCGCTTACGCATTAATTACTAACCGTTTAGCAACCGATGCAACCAAAGAGGCAGCTGGTCGCCAAGAGGCATTAATGCAACGCGCTGATAAGCAATTAACCAACTATCGCGCTGCTATTGTTTCACTCCTGCCAGACGTTTCTGGCTATACCTTTGAGATGGTCTAATGGAATATTTACAAAGCCTCACTAAGCACCTTATCAAAAATCTTGTAAAAAAAGATGATTTAGAAGCATGGGCGGAAGGTGGGGAGTTGATAGCAAGTTCTCATCAATCAGAAGATGGTTTTGAAACGCAATATACCTGCTGTTTTGAGATGTCTAATGTAGAGATTGAGCCTAAACGCCTGTTTATGTTGGTGCTGAGTTGGTTGAACAAAGTGAACCCTGAGCGCGATAGCCAAGGGCTTGCACGACCACAGTTTTTTAATGAGCCACTCGCCAAAGGGCGTTATGACTTGGGTATTAAAATCGAGTTTAGAGAGCAGTTTGATTTTACACCTGATCCACAGGGTGATTGGGAGGTAAACGGGGTATTGATGAGTCTTAAAAGTGACTTTGATAACCTGCTTGATGTTGACCAATGCGACACCCTTAAAATTGTTGATAGCCATACCCAAGATAATAGCCTGCAAAACTGATGGAGATTAAAACGCCTGAGCAGTTAGTTGCGCTACTTGAGCAAGTGACATTAACAGGTAAAGCCAAGCAGGAATTAAATCGCGTACTTGCAAACCATACCCGTCGATTTTTTAGAGGACAGATAAGCTCACAGCGTGATGTAGAGGGTAAAGCCTATAAGCCACGCCAAAGAGAAGTAAAAAAAATAGATAAAAACGGCAAGATAACGACCAAGCTAAAAATGTTTATGGGTATCAATAAAAACCTTAAAACAGAGGTATCAGCAGATAATTTTAGTGTTGGCTTAGCTGGCGGTGTTGGACGCATTGCCATGATACATAACGAAGGTGATGCGGTTAATTACAGCGTTAGAGTTGGCGGTTTTTTTAATAAAGAGTCACGTCAATGGGAAGGGGGAGACAAACGCACGGGTACTTACCAAATGCCCAAACGGACAATGGTAGGTTGGACACCTGAATTACAGCACAAACTCACCCAAATTATCTTTCAACATATGCAACCTAAGGGCTAGCAATGCAAACATTCAACATCAAACCAAAAGTGGCAGGGGAAAAGATATTAGATCCACTCTCGTTCACGCCACTTGAAGACAAAGGGGAAGTAAAACCTCGTAGTGAGTATTGGCTTCGTCGCATTTTAGACGGTGACGTTATTGAAATTAAAACAAAAGGTAAGAAATCATGAGTATTAGCTTTAATGAAGTACCGGCTAATGTACGCGTCCCCGGTGTTTACATCGAAATTGATAATAGCCTCGCGAACAGCGCCGAAGATTTACAGCGTGTATTGATTGTTGGTGCAAAAGGCTCGGATGGTGATACCGCTGAGAATACGGTGGTGTTAACTGTTAACCCTGATGCTGCTGCTAAACGTTTCGGCATTGATAGCCAGATTCACAAAATGGTCACTGCTTTTTATGAGCAAAATATTTCATTACCCATTTACGCAGTATCGGTATTGACCAACGATGTGGCCACTGCATTGGCATCAACAGGGGCAGACCAATATCATCATATTGTTTGTGCGTTTAACGATGAAACCAATGTACGTGCATTGGGTGATTTTTTACAAGCGCGTTACCACGCACTGCAACAAATTCCCGGCTTGGCTTATATCGCTAAAAAAGCGACCCATTCCGCATTGGTTGCCTATGGTGAGCTGTTTAATAACCCGTTTATCAGTGTGATGTCTGTAAATGGTTTAGGTGATGCTGCAAACAATGATTTAACCGAAGCGCAATTAGCGAGCGCATGGGCTGGGCAAATTGCAGGCAGTTTAGCCATTGACCCTTGTCGTCCCTTGAAAACCTTGCCGTTGAATAAGGTTTACAGCAAAGCCCCGATTGATTGGGATTATTCAGAGCGTAATTTACTGCTCTATTCAGGCATTGGCACATACAACACCAACAACGCCAAACAGGTGTTTATCGAAAGACCAATCACCACTTACAAAGAAAATGCAGCAGGCACAGCAGATGACAGTTATTTAGATATTACCGTCCCTGCCACGGCCATGTATTTTCGTCAAAAACAGCGATCACGTATTTTAAGCAAATACCCACGTTCAAAACTGGCAAAAGACGGCACCAAGTTTGCGCCTGGTCAAGCCGTGGTGACACCTGCAATTATCAAAGGTGAACTGTTGGCGCTATATCGAGAACTTGAACTTAAAGCGATTGTGCAAGATTTTGACGGTTACAAAGATAGCCTGATTGTTGAATTGGATGCTGATAACAAATCACGTATCAATATTTTAGACAGTCCGCAGTTTGTCAATGGCATGTTGATTTACGCGGGCAAAGTGCAGTTTCGTAAATAATTAAATTGGGTGGTTTTGCCACTCCATTATTCATTTAAAAAATAAGGAATATCGCATGGGAGTAATAACATCACGCTGTTTTATCGATGCAGGGAACCTTGGTCGATTACCCGGTAAAGAGGGGGCAACCCTTGGTTTTGGTAACCTCAAAAAAGAGGCTGTCATGGGTGATGAAGGTGTATTAGGTCACACTGAAATCTTTGAAGGTGCACCGTTTATCAAAGTCACCTTGGTTGATTCAGTAGCAAGTGATAAAGCTAAGTTGATTAAATTCGTTAGCCAAAACGTACTGTTAACCACCAATAACGGCCAACAATTCACACTCACCGATGCGTGGGTAGGAAATGTATTAGAGTTAAACGTCAAAGAAGGCACGATGGATGTTGAATTCTTTGGTACTGAGTTAATTCCGCAATAGGGGGAAAGCATGAGCCTTGCATTAAAACATAAACGTAAAATAATCGCACAACGTGAGCAACAAGCTAAGCAAGATAAAGCATCAGAAGTGGGCATTCAAATTGTAAGCCTACTATCTGGCAAAAGCTTATCAACGGAGCCCGTACCCACTGAACTGCAAAAACTTGAAAAACAGTTTAATGGTGATCTGGAAACACTGGGTATTTTAAAAGGCGATCAGCAACGTGACCCTTTGAAAAAAGATCTCATTGAAAAATATCGCCCACTGTGTGAATGGTACATGGCGAGTTTTCAAGACTGGGGGCATCTGCAAAGCCTTGCATGGTGGCTTGTTTGGCGTGTTGATACAGAAGCCTTTTGTGATGTCGAGCCCATGCTTTACAAGGGAGTGCAACGTGGTTTAACCGCGCCGACTAAGTTCCAAAGTGATTGGCAATCTTGGTACTGCGATCAAGTAAAAAACTATTATGCAGATATGCTAAAAGAAGAAAAAACACCACTGCCCATGATGATAAGCAAAGTGATTACCGATATTGTCAATGGTGATTTAGTGTTGCACGCACCCCTGAAAGCGAAACTGTTTGCCCTGTATGGCAAAGTGGCACTGTTGGGTGATGATCATAAAACGGCCGTTAAAGCCTTTGATAAAGCACTGGGTTTTGATGAGAAAGCAGGTGTCAAAAAACTACGTGAAAAAAGTGTAGCCATTTTAGAAGAGCAAAAAAATGAGCAGGGAGAAGATAATGGTGAATAAAATAACCAAAAAAGTGGAACTGATTAAACCGATTGACGTTGAAGAGGGCGAGCCAATCAAGAGTGTAGAGCTACGTGAACCACGTGCTGGTGAAATGCGTGGTTTATCGTTTACCAACATCATGCAGTTAGATGTTGATACCATGACCGTGTTAATCCCACGTATCAGTGACTTAACAGAGCGCCAAATGCTCAACCTCAGCCCTGTAAACATGACCCCTTTATTTACAGGTGTAGTCGGTTTTTTCGTGCATATCGACTCCCCGAGCGAATAGAGTCGATTTATGCTGATTTAGCGATCATCTTTCACTGGCAACCCAGCGAGATAGACAGATTAAGTTTAAGTGATTTGTTGTTATTTCGAGAAGAAGCTGAAAAACGCAGTAAAACAGAAGAATAATAAAAGGGGCTAATTAGCCTCTTTTTTTTGCTCATATTCTTGAACCAACCGCTCAGTATCAAGGCGCTCTAATCGCTGTTCCTGCGTTTCTGGTCGCTCCTTGCTGATGTAGTCAAGCCCATAAAGAAGTGCAATAACTACAGCAAAAGCAGGAAATGCAAAAGCAAGAATGATCATCAAACCAATAAAAACAGCATTAAAAAGCAGATGAAATAAACCCATGAAACACCTCGTTAATGACCAGAGCAATTAATAGTATAAAACAGAACATCGTAAAAAGGACAGCAACATGAAAATGAAACTTTCAGTCGTGTTGGGCATGATAGACAAAATCAGCGCGCCCACCAAAGGCATCGTGAGCCAGTTCGACCGATACAACAAGCAAATCAAAGCTGTAAAATCAAAACTAAAAGACAGCTCCGATGCAATGGCGATGATAAGCCAACAGAAAAAAATGCAAAAAAATCTCACGCTGACCAATGCCAAGTACAGCGCGACACAAGAAAAGTTAGATAAGATACGTGCCAAAATAAAAAAAGCAGGGGCGCCGACCGCTGCCTTAACGCTTGCATTTAAACAGCAACAGCTTTCCCTGCAAAAATTACAACAAGAGCAATCAGGCTATCGTGATGAATTGGGTAAAAATGGTCGCGCTCTAAAAAAAGCAGGGATTAACACCAAAAAATTAGGGTCTGAAAATGTCAGGCTTAGCCGTGAACATGACAAAAATGGTGCCTCTCTGGTAAAAATGACCAAACGTTATTCACGTTTACAAAAAGTATTAGGACCGCTTAATAAACTACACCGCTCTATTCGGATGCCAACCTTTGGACAAATGAAAGGCGCAGGCATGGGATTGTTAGGTATTGGTGCAACGGTTGGTGGTTTCATGAGTATTATTAACCGCACTGCAGGCGAGATGGATAAACTGGGTAAAACCGCTGCTAACCTAAAAATGCCTGTTGCCGACTTGCAAGCGATGCAAAGCCAAGCCGAACATGCAGGGGTGAGCGCTGAAACCATGAGTGGCTCACTGATACGTTTCACTAAACGCTTAGGTGTATTGCAAACAACAGGCTCAGGGGCATTGGGTTCATTTTTAAAACAGGGTAAAAACCCCGTTTTTAGAGAGTTAAAAAAAGCCAAAACAACCGAAGAAGCTTATCGGCACCTGCTCGACTCATTCTCCAAGCTGACCTCTCAGCAGGAGAAAATGGCCTTTGCTGATGCTGCCTTTGGTGATAGCGGTCGCAGAATGTTAATTATGCTCGAAGAGGGCACCGCGGGGCTCGACAATGCTAAGAAAGAGCTAAAAGAGATGGGGGCTATCACCCCAGAAGAAGATATTAAGCAAGCTGAAGCGTATAACGATGCGATGCAACGTATCGGTGAAGTGTTCAAAGGGTTGCAGTTTCAGGCATTAACCCCTGTGATGAAAGAGTTAACGGGTTTAATGGGCAGTTTCACCGATAAAATGAAAAATGCCGACTACAAAGAGGCCATATTAGAAAAAGTAAAAGAGGTGATAAAAGGAATATTTACAGGCATAAAATACCTTGGCAAAGCCCTCTATTTTGTATCGCAGAACCTGCCTGAACTACTCGCAGGGTTAGCGCTATTTAAAATTGCATTGATAGCAATAAATGCGTTATTAGTGATGAACCCAATCGGTTTGATTATTGCGGGCATTGCTGCCTTAACGGTTGGCATTGTTTACCTGCTTGCTAAAACAGGATTTTTAATGCCTGTATTAGAAGGTTTGTGGGAACTGTTTAAACGGATAGGGGCTATTGTGGGTGCGGTAGCGAGTGCCATCGCCTCCTTTTTTATCATGATAGGGAAAAGCATTTTAAGTCTAATGGATTTGATCCCCGATGCACTGTTACCAGACAGTTGGATTGATGGCATTAAGTCAGCTCAAAGTGGTTTAGATGAGTTAGGTGATTCAGTCGCCAATTTTGGTGACAAAAGTGCTAACTATGCTGTGAATGGTGAGTTTAAAGAGACGCATCTAAAAGCAGAGATAGTCAGACGTAAAATAGAGGATGCACAGCCAGCACCACAAACCTACCATGGTCGCGGTAAATCGTTAGCTTCAACACAAACAATGGGCTACGGAGGATACGGCGGTATGTTGCGAAACCAAGCAACTCAAAGTAAATCACTCGTTGAAGTACGCATTAAATCGGATAAACCTGTTGAGATAGCCAATGTGCAATCAGATAAACACACGGATATGATGATTGATACGGGTGATTTATTGGGTGATGGGTTTTAGATGAAGGGGCTGATTAGCCCCTTTATTTTTATTTAACGCGGAAATCTATTCTAAAAAGTATGGATGTTCTGTCTTTTTTTCTTGATCAAATCATCACCGAATTAGACGCTAGCCCATCCAATAAACGTTATTTAATCTCAGTTGACCACAATGGTCATGTTCTAGACAAGCAAGGTATAAGCGGTAAATCATTAGTAGATGCACAAGCCGCAAGATATTTACGCAGAGATGTTGCCCAAATGGCAAAACGAATGAGTGAACTCACCAGAAGAGTCGGCATATTAAGTGGTGATATGGGTTTAAATGAGATGAAAACAGGTATTCATTAAAATAACGGTGGACACAATGTGGTCACACTACAAAATACACCTAACAAATAAAGCATAAATCGAAGACATAAAAAAAGCCCTCAAGCCAGTTGGTAACAGGCTTGAGGGCTTTAGTCGGTTCTTAATGCTTTAGAACCTGTAGGTGGTGGAGATGGGGGGAGTCGAACCCCCGTCCGAAAAACCTACATCCTCGGTACTACATGCTTAGTCAGTCTTTTGGTTAACTCGTTGATCTCCGACAGACAGGATACCAAAAAGCGAGTCCGATACTATTTCGCGGTTCACCCTCGAACAAGGTTCCCTCGCTATCCAATGTAAATGACCTTCCGAATCCCTGCCCATGGGAAAAGCGTGGGTGGAAGGCTAGCTAGCCTAAGCTGCTAGAGAGTAGTTAGAGTCGTTTGCAACTATAACGTTGACGGCTTTTTACGAGGCCAGCCGTCACCTCGGCATGCACCTTGGGTTTCAAGAATCTCGTCGAGTCCTAAATCATCCCCACAGGTTATAACATTAGACACTTAGTATGACAGCGTCTAACGAAATAAGTTTAACAAAACATTGACCAACAAGATAGCGCTACCTTGCATCTTGTTGCTCAACTGCTTATTTATCGAACACTGTGTTTCATCATGCGCTCTTTTTGAACTTTCCATTCTCGGTCTTTTGCATCGGAACGTTTGTCGTGATCTTGTTTACCTTTTGCCAGTGCAAAGGAAATTTTAACCCACGCTTTTTTCCAATATAAAGAGATTGGGATAATTGAATAACCTTGACGCTCAACTTTACCCACGAGGTTATCGAGTTCACGGCGTTTCAATAGTAGTTTACGGTAACGGAGCGGATCACAAATTACATGTGATGACGCTGCAATTAAAGGAGGGAAAGTTGCGTTTAATAACCACGCTTCTCCATTTTTCAGGAAAATGTAGCTATCAGCGATATTTGCTTTACCCGCGCGTAACGATTTCACTTCCCAGCCTTGTAGTTCAAGACCCGCTTCAAAGCGATCTTCTAGGTGGTACTCGTGACTGGCACGTTTATTTCGTGCAATCGTATTTTCGTTGTTTTTAGTTTTTGATTTTTTCTTAGCCATAACCCTTATTGTAACCTTAAATAAATCAACATTGCTATTGAATTATTGGTTGATAGTGTAAACTATGCGTTTTTTATTTAAGAGTATGATAATGGCTGAAGTATCACGTAGTGCATTGCTCATGTATAGCGCAGATGAGATGTATAAACTGGTCAATGATGTAACTGCTTACCCTCATTTTTTGCCTGGTTGTGTGGATGCAAAAGTGTTAACACATGTTGATGATGTAATGAATGCATCGGTGACAGTTGCAAAAGCGGGTATTAAACAGGTGTTTACCACTGAAAATCGATTATCTGATGGGCGCTCTATTGAGATGAACCTGATTGATGGCCCTTTTAAACATCTCAGTGGCGGTTGGATTTTTATGCCCTTGGACAAACAAGCGTGTAAAGTGAGTTTAGATTTGAAATTTGAGTTTAGCAGTAAACTGGTTGAGTTGGCTTTTGGACGTATTTTTAATGAACTGGTAGGTTCAATGGTGAAGTCGTTTGCTGAGCGCGCTAAAGTTGTTTACGGAGTGAGGTAAGTTATGAGTGAGATGATTGAAATTGAAGTGGTGTATGGTTTGCCACATAAACAAGTTTTATTATCGTTACCCGTGCCAACGGGAAGTTGCATTGAAGAGTGTATTAAACTTTCTGGTATTGTGACTCATTTCCCTGAAATTATACCCAGTGAAGCAACAGTAGGTATATTTAGTCGGCCCGAGAAATTAGCATCTATTATCAAAGTGGGAGACCGCATTGAAATTTATCGACCATTAATTGCTGATCCAAAAGAAATGCGCAAGTTACGTGCTGCTAAAATGGCAAAAAAATGATTTGTTTTCCATTCACTATTTATAAAATCCGGTGTTCTTGTCGTTAAAATCACATATCCACGATAAATATCAAAATTTCATATTAAAATTGTTCGCTGTGAACTTGCCATATGTCCCCTACTAAAATTGTGCCTTTTGATGTCTGTAAGTTGTTGTTTTTAAGTTGTTTATCTGTTTTTTATTGGCTTTTAAAATACACTTGAAAATACCTTTGTTATGCTGTATTTTAGAACTTGCATTGTTAAATCTAGTACTTTTTTTAGATTGCATTTCCTCTGTGCATTGTCATATTAACCAATTGAAAATTATGTGTTTTTTTATTTTTTCGTTTTATTGAACCTAAAGATAACAGACAACATAAAAAGGACTGAAATCATGAGCGATAATATTAATAACAGTAAAGATCTATTAAATGAGCCACAACAAGACTCTGATATAGTAAAAAACTTAGATAATATTATTGATCCGATTGAGGTCGATGAGCAGGTGCTTGCTGAAATTGAAGCGATTCAAGCCGCTATTGAAGAAAATGAAGCGCCAATTGATGAGGTTGAAACCGCTGCTGGTGAAGAAGGTGATGGTGGTAGTTCATCTGCTGTTAACTTCACGCGTGATGGTGTTGAAACGCTCGTTAGTTCCGATTTTAAAACCGCAAGTTTTGCTTTTGATTCATCTTCTCCTGAATTTACCGATGCTAACAATTTACTTGTAAGTGAAACCGTGGATGTTACGGTCAATAATAATACGAATAAAGTGCCTACATTAAAAGTAGATAATGGTGCACTTGATGAAGACAGTGGCAGTGTGACGGTTAAATTTGATGCACAAGACAGTGATGGTACGATTATTTCAACAACTGCCACCGTCCTCGCCGATCAAGGCACGGTTATCGTTAATGACGATGGTACTTATACCTTTACCCCAGCAGAAAATTTCAATGGTGATGCTATTATCACTTTAGTGACCACGGATAATGATGGTGCAACGGCAACAACCACTTCCAAAGTAGTAGTGGGTGATGTTAATGATGGTCCAACCATTGTGGCCGACAATGGCACGATGTTAGAAGATGGTGCGCCAATCACAGTGAGTTTTACTGCGAAAGATGTTGATGGCACGATTGAATCAACCACCGCAACCGTACCTGCAGTTCAAGGTGAAGTGGTTGTTAATAACGACGGTACTTATACCTTTACCCCAGCAGAAAATTTCAATGGTGATGCAATTATCACTTTAGTGACCACGGATAATGACGGTGCAACTGCAACGATCACTTCAAAAGTTACCGTGGGAGATGTTAATGATGGGCCAACCATTGTGGCCGACAATGGCACAATGTTAGAAGATGGTGCGCCAATCACAGTGAGTTTTACTGCGAAAGATGTTGATGGCACGATTGAATCAACCACCGCAACCGTACCTGTAGTTCAAGGTGAAGTGGTTGTTAATAACGACGGTACTTATACCTTTACCCCAGCAGAAAATTTCAATGGTGATGCAATCATCACCTTAGTGACTACGGATGATGATGGTGCAACGGCAACGGCAACGTCTAAGGTATCCGTGGACGCTGTCACGGATGTGATGAGTGATGCCAGTGAGAGCATTACCGTGACGGAAGACATCGCAAAATCAGGCAATGTAATGAGTGTCACGGATGCTGACAGCGCAGAGCACTCGGTCACAACCTTTACAGTCGCCGGTGATACATCAGGTGGCGATAATGGAGATGGCGTTTATACGGCAGGCCAAACGGCAACGATTGTGGGTGTGGGTACATTTACCATTGCGAGCAACGGTGATTACACGTTTGATCCAGAAGATAACTACATCGGCGCTATTCCGGCTATCACGTACAACATGGTTGATGATAACGATGCATCTGATACAGATTCCTCGGTGCTTACACTGACGATGGACGCTATCACCGATGCTATCAGTGATGATAATGAAACACCGACGATCAACGAAGGTGAAGTGGCAACGGGTAATGTACTTGATAACACAAGCAATGTTGACGGCAGCAGCTCGGTTACCGAGTTTACTGTTGACAATCAAACGGTGAATGCCGGCGAGACAGTGACCATTGCGAATGTGGGTACACTAAGTATTGCCGTGAACGGTGCTTACACCTTTACGCCACTTGAAAACTACAACGGCAACATGCCACAGGCAAGCTACACGGTTCAAAATGACACGGATACAGCCGACACGGACAGCTCTA
>NZ_ATUO01000008.1 GCF_000420245.1 Psychromonas hadalis ATCC BAA-638
ATGTTTAGCACTCTTATTCTTTTATGAATTCTGTTTGAGTTTATTGATTATCCACATTGTGGATTTATATTTTGATGAAACGATACTGCAAAGATAGAGATGTTCCCCGATTTTCTACCTCCTAACAAAAATAATATATATACCCATGATGCTTCGAGATGCAAAGTCAGCAAGGCAAATTGTGCCGAGATGCTAGGCATAAAATTGAAGCCTAGTCATTCTAAGTCGAAATTTCATAACGACGTAGATTGGTACAAGTTGCCTTGCCCTACGGGGCGCAAGCTCGAAAATCAGCCCTACGTTACAACAAGCGGAAAGGGAATAACCATTACCTCGTGTTGTGCCTTGCTCTGATTATCGAGCTTGTGCCTGACAAAGCATCTTGAAGTAACATGGGTATAGATCACATTAGTAACTATAATCAAGGTACTTATTTATTATAAGTCAAATTAACAAAAAAACAGATGGAGCATATGATGAAAATTTTGATAAAAACAGCTTTAGCAAGTGCCGTGATCTCTATTTTAACTGCATGCGGAGGCTCTACTGAAGAAAGCAGTCCTACTGCAGAGCTTACTTTTGCAGTGTCAGACAACCCAGCTAATGTGCAGGCCGTGGTTATTGCATTTAAAAGTGTAGCAATCAAAAAAGTAAACGATGATGGCGATGCAGAAGAGGGAGAGGCAGAGCAGACTATCAGGGTTCAAGATAATAATGCTGAAAATACTGATTACCGTCAAGTTGACTTAATCAAGTTTCAAGGCAGTAATGCACAAGAGCTTTTTCGTGATATTACACTTGAGCCGGGTGATTACCAAATGTGTATTTATATTACCGACGGCATAGGAAATAATGAAAACACCGATTCTTATGTTATTGAAAAAGATGGCAGTCGCAAAGGGCTATCAACCAATTCAAACGGTAGTTGCGCAGGATTTAAACCTGATGATGAACTTGCTACAGGGCGTCTGAAAACTACTACTTTTACCATTCATGAAGGTAAAAACTACATAGTAGCTGAGTTTGATCTAATGAAAGTATTAAAAGAACCCGCTGGTAACAGTCATGACGGTAATTGGACATTAAAACCTACAGGTTATGAATTAGTACATGTCGATAATGTGGGTAGTATCAGTGGCAATGTGAGTGAACAAGTAAAAGCTAATTGTGAAGGTGCAGTAGGTGGGTCTGAGTTTGCCTATTCTGTTTACCTGTATCCAACCACTTTGCTGACTAATATGGGTGATTTCAGAATTGAACATCCAAACATTGGTTATCTATCTCCAATCGCCTCTGCCCGAGTTAATGAGGTTGAAACTGTTTGGTCGTATGAATTTGGCTTTGTTGAAGCAGGTAGCTACAGTATTGGTTATACTTGCACTGCCCAGCTCGATGATCCTGAACTTTCAGACCCTAGCCCTATTTACCTTGCCGGACCTGATGTTGAGGTTATTGCGGGAGAAACCGTTACAGCAGATATTGAGATAGAACTGTGATCAAGAAGATCAGCAAAACGCATTATTATTCCGGCGACAACACTGCCGGAATAATCTGTTCTACACCTAAACTGAACAAAGGAAGATCGTAAAAGATCGGGGGTAGACAAACCTTTTTGACTGGCTTTTAAGTTTTACCGAGGGTTAATTAATCATCATAAGTTCACTCTTTGGGGCAATATCACTCTTCATTTTAGTCTCCTACTGCACCATGAATTATCTCTGTTACTCAAAATTATCCGCTGTAATTTTCATTATGTCGCTATTTATCGACCAATGTATCTCCCTCTTTTTACTCTTCTTGCTATTAAATAAATTGAAAATAGAGCTGTTTTTATTAAAACAGTGAACTTGATCGTTTTTCGTATGAATCGTTGTCAGTAATTTTTTCTTTTTATTAAGGGCTATTATTAATGGTTATGCCATTTTCCGGTGATCAACGTCATTTATTTTTAATTTTTATATATTATGGATTCATTTTGAACTTGTATTTGTTCTCTGGTTGTTTCCTTTTGAAACTTTATGACTGCTTTTGTTACTCGCTTTTTGTTCGGATAATATGTTGTAGTTCTTCATGTGGTGAACGTTAATTTTAATAACTTGTTGCATAAACTTATCTTGTTGATTTTTTATACAACTTTTTAGCGAGTGTAATCGTCTGCTTATTTAAGCAGCTACAAAGGAAAGCCTTACAATGAAAAAGCAATGTGCAATAGTGTTAGCGTCTGTGATCATGGTACCTGCAATGCAAGCAGAAACTTTATTTTCAGATGAAACTAAAGAGTTTAATGTCGCGGGGCGAGCAGAGGTAAGAGCAAAGTTTACAGATAATGAGTTTCAAGACTTATCTCGCATACGTTTAAACGTATATGGCCATAATGCATTAAATGAAAACATTACCATGTTTGGACGTTATGAGTTTGAGGCTGCAAAAACAGAAGCAGATAGTAACGAAGTAACATTTAATGCTCGTCATTTATATGTGGGGGGAGAGACTAATTTTGGTTCTTTCATTTATGGTCAACAAGACAATGCGGTTACTTATCTAACCAATTTTACTGATATGGCGGAAACATTTAGTGGCTATATTAATGAGCACACGGTAACGTCTGCAGATCGCTCCAATAATACATTTCGCTATACTTTTTCAACGGAAAAATTAATGCTACAAGTATCAGCAACTCAAAATGCAAATAAAAATGCCGATGGTTTTGGGGGCGTGATCGCTTACCAGTTGACCTCAACGTTAGAATTAGCCGCCGGTATGACGAGCAGTGACCAAGAGTATGGCGCGGGGAATGCCACTGAAAAATCAGATACTTATATGTTAGGTGCTAAATATAAGAGTGAAAATATTTGGCTAGCTGCAAACGTGATGAGTGGTAATATTTCAGCGGATGGTATTGCCGACTCTGACTTCGTTGCTGGCGATCTTTTTGCTGCTTATTATTTTGGTGCTGACAACAGTAGTATCGTTAACATTAGTTACAGCTATTACAGTGCTGATGATATAGAAGCATTAGACACCAACTTTATTGGTTTAGAGTACGCTTACTATATTCATAATGTTGCACTTTATAGTAGCTATAAAATCGCACTAAGTGATGACAGAGCAGATGGCTTACTTGAAGAAAATGAATTACGCATTGGAGCTCGTTACTCTTTTTAGTCTTTATTTGTTTTGAGGTTGGAGATCTCTTTACTGTCCCTCAGTAAAGAGATCTTCTCCTCTTCACAGAGATCCTAGCGCATTAACCGTTAATAACTAGACAAATACAGCTAACTGGCATTGTTGGTTGCTGATGAGTTCTTCTACCCTTAAAATAACATCCTCTTGCTTTTAATTACTTCCTGATTTCGGATAATAAGTGCAGTTCAGGTTTTGATCGTTTTACATTTCACGCTAATAAGGTAAATTGTACTCATTAATCACAAGGAACATTATTATGAATCCCATTATTAAAATATTAAAAGATCACCATGTTAGTGACCAGAAAATTGCAGAACTGTTTCAAACATTAACTGAAAATCCATTAGTTGCGATGACCGTTATCCCCAGCCTCGGTATTCCAGCAGAAAAATTACAGCCACTGATGATGATGGTGATGACCAATCCTGATCTGATTAAACAGGCCGTTGCAGAGCTTGGTTTAGATTTTTCAAAGGTAGAGGAAGCCCAAGCTAAATTACAAGAAAGTAAATAATTACTTGGAAGTGGGACTTTAGTCCTGCATGTTTTAACAGGCAAAAAAAAAGCACTGCCTAAGCAGTGCTTTTTTGATCTGTTGGTTATTAGTGATTAAGCGATAACGTGTACAGAAGAAGTATTGGTTGTACCTGAAGCGACTAATGCACCAGAAACAATCACGACTTTATCGCCAGACTTAACCAGGCCAAGCTCTTTCGCAAGATCCATTCCTAATTTGTAGAAATCTTCGATAGTATCTTGTGGCTCGATAACTTTAGCTGATACACCTTTCGTTAATGCTAACTGTTGGCGAGTCTTAGGGTTGCTTGTTAGTGCTAAGATTTGTGCAGTTGGGAAGTATTTACGCACTGAACGTGCAGATTTACCTTCGCCAGTTGCGACGATAATAAGTTTCGCATCAAGTTGCTCAGCATTCACTACTGCGCCACTACATACCGCTTCAGTGATACGTAAGTCAGATGTCGCACACGCTGTACGTGTTGCCATAACACGGTCTGTACGTTTACAGATAGTCGCCATGATTTCAACAGCTTCTGCAGGGTATTTACCCTTAGCAGATTCACCAGAAAGCATGACTGCATCTGTACCATCAATGATTGCATTGGCAACATCACCGGCTTCAGCACGTGTTGGGCGTGGGTTTTTGATCATTGAATCAAGCATTTGTGTTGCAGTAATAACAGGCTTACGTGCAGCATTTGCTTTTTCGATCATCATTTTTTGTGCGAAGATTACTTCTTCAACAGCAATTTCAACACCTAAGTCACCACGAGCAACCATGATGGCGTCAGAAACAGCTAAGATTTCGTCGAAGTTATCAACACCTTCTTGGTTTTCGATTTTTGAGATGATTTGGATCTTCTCGCCACCGTTCGCGTTTAATAGCTCACGAATTTCAAGTACGTCTTCTTTCTTACGAATGAAAGATGCCGCGATGAAATCAACTTTTTGCTCACAACCAAACTTAAGGTCGCCTTTATCTTTAACAGAAAGTGCAGGAAGTTGAACTTTAACACCAGGAAGGTTAACACCTTTGTTTTCACCAAGTTCACCGGTATTCATTACTTCACAAACAACGTTTGTATCTGTGATGCTTTTAACGGTCATCTCGATTAGACCATCGTCTAATAAGATAGTGTTACCAACAGATAGGTCGTTAGTAAAGTTTTCGTATGTTACTGCTACGATGGTGTTATCACCAACGATTGTTTGGTCTGTAGAAAGCGTGAACTCTTGACCAGCCGTTAATAATACGTCATCACCGTTGATTAATTTAACAGTGCGGATTTCAGGGCCTTTCGTATCTAATAATATCGCAACATTTTTGCCTGTTTCTTTACAGATTTCACGAATAGTTGTAATACGAGCGCCGTGCTCATTAAAGTCGCCATGAGAGAAGTTAAGGCGCATTACGTTCATGCCGTTCTCTACAAGTTTAGTTAACATCTCTTTTGATTCAGATTTTGGACCAATCGTACATACTATTTTAGTTTTTCTCACCGTCTTTTCTCCAAGAGTGATTATGTTGTTTTCTTACAAGTTTATAAAAAATTTGAAATCTTTATAACATCCATATTCGATGGCGCACATTTTACAAGAAAAACAGGAAAAAAAAATGATTTATGATCATTTTTCTTCACTTTTTCTGTTTTTTTTGAAAATTTATTACACTTTCTATTAAATTAACGCCATGCGCGACTTTTAAAAATGAAAAAACATTGAAAAAGGCATGATCTAACCTTATTTTGTTATCACAAAACAATAAATAAAGCGAACAAGATCATACCATTAGAAGAGTTTATCATTTTGGTTTATTGCTGGACAGATGAAAATATGAATAAAGTGCTAGGAAACACAAAATTAAGAAGCCGAGGTTTTCAACCTGAACTTAGTGATGTTGAGGTAATTACGATGGAAATTGTTGGTGAATTTCTTTCACATGATACTGATAAGGCAATTTGGACATACTTTAAAACACACTGGCTATCGCTGGTTCCTAAGCTTAAGTCACGTTCAAGTTTTGCTAAACAAGCTTCAAGCCTTTGGCATGTAAAGCAGTTGCTTCAAGAGAAATTAAATGAAGAAAGTAGCATTAATGCTCAATGTCTGATTGTCGATGGTTTCCCTATGGGCACTGCTCATTTTAAGCGCGCAAATAAAAGTAATAACTTTAAAGGAGAGGCTGGTTATGGCTTTTGTGCAAGCAAATCAGAAACTTATTATGGTTTTAAAGGGCATTTACTTGTTGATGCTGTGGGTAATATTGCAAATTTCACACTAACAGAGGCATCTGGTAGCGAAAGAAAAGCGGTATGGGAATTGGTTCGAAATAAAAAGGATAAATTTTTACTTGGTGATAAGGGGTACTTATCAGCGCGTTTTAAAAGCGATTTAAATAGTGAGCAAGCTATAAAATTAGAAACACCTGTTCGCCATAATATGGTTGACCACTTAGAACAAACTGAGCGTAATTTTTTGAATAAAACACGTCGATTAGTTGAAACTGTAATAGGTCAGCTAACTGGCCGATTTAATATGAACAAGGTGTGGGCAAGGAAAATGTGGACACTATCAGGTCGATTAAGCCGCAAGATATTAGCTCATGGATTAGGGATGCTTGCTAATACATTGCTTAAAAATAAGCCTCTACAACTCGAACATGTAATTTGTGTTTAAAGTCGCGCATGGCGTTAAATTATGCTTATATCAATGGAATTAATGAAGTGTTCAAGTATTGCGCAGGAAAAATTAGCACTAATAAATGCGTGAGTTGTGGCCTTTCGAGAGATTAACTACGTTAATCCTCTCGTGGGGCATTGATTAGAAGACTTTAATGCCTTGATAGTTATTCTCACTTCACAAAATCGCATGGAACGATTTTGAACCGCTTTAGCTGACCACGCAGTGGTGAAGAACAGAGATGTTCTGAATAAAACTCACAACGCAGGTAGGGATAATTTTAACAAGTAAGACTGATCACCTTTTTGATTCCTTGGTACTAGTCGAGCATTAAATAAAGATGTTGTTCACCACGTTTAATATTGAGTGCTAAGGCTGCAGGTTGTGAATCAATCATCTGTTGTAACTCGTCAATATTATGAATTAGGGTACGATTGATGCCAATAATAATATCTGCACGTTGTAAGCCAACATGCTCTGCCATGGAACCTTGTTGTACCTGTTTAATTGTGACACCTTGGTTGTTGGCTTTATTCGTTAACATTGCGCCAGACAACGCGGGGTGTAAAACGTGAGATGTTTGCCCTTTTGGCTGAGCCTGTGGTGGCTTAAGAGTCGCTTGTAATACGATACTTTTACCATCACGGATGATCGCCAATTTAATGGTTTTACCACTGCCTAACGTGCCGACTTTTGCGCGTAGTTCTGCAAAGCTTTTTATTTTCCGTCCATTAACCGCGGTAATAACATCCCCTGCTTTAATACCCGCCTCTTGTGCTGCACTGTCACTATTTACTTGATAAACAAATGCACCGTGTTGCGACTCTAATGCAAAACTTTTTGCTAGCTCTGCGGTTATTTCACCACCACGTACGCCTAGAATGCCACGACGAACTTCCCCGTGTTCAAGTAATTGCTCAACAATATTTTTCACCATGTTCGCGGGGATAGCGAAAGCAATGCCTATATTACCACCATTAGGGCCAAGAATAGCGGTATTAATACCAATTAATTGTCCCTGTAGATTGACCAATGCGCCACCTGAATTGCCACTATTAATGGCCGCATCGGTTTGAATGAAATTTTCAAGATTCTCAATGTTTAAGCCACTGCGGCCCAGTGCGCTAATAATACCGAGGGTAACAGTTTGTCCGAGTCCAAAAGGGTTACCGATAGCGAGTGCAAAATCACCTACACGTAATTTATCAGAGTCTGCAAAGGGCATTGCGCTGAGTGTGGTGTTTGTTTCTACCTTTAATAGCGCAATATCACTCTGTTTATCTTGCCCAATGAGTGTGGCATTTAAGATCTGTCCTGATTTAAGTTCTATCTGTATCTCATCTGCGCTATCGATAACGTGCTGATTGGTAATAATGTAACCTTTCTTTGCATCAATAATCACGCCTGAGCCTAATCCGACAAAAGGTTGTTCTGTTTGGTTTGGGCGTTGTTGGTTAAAAAATTCAAACAGATCATTCATCGGAGAGGGGGCTATCTGTTTGCCTGAAACAGAGATATTCACCACTGCTGGACTGACTTGCTCAACCAGTGGCGCAAGGGTTGGGCTGTCATCTAAGAAAAAAGGCAGAGCAGCGATGACTGGACTTGATAAGGAGAGGGCACTGATAAAAAGTAGCAGATAGCTCATTTTATTTTTCATATTATATTCCTTTTAATGAACCGGACTAAGTGTGACCAAAAATAGCACTAAAAGTTCGCAAAAGATGGAGATCTTTCGCAGTTGTTAATAAAAGGTTAATACAGTGATTGCAGTTATGATTAAATCGTTCCAAAATAGCGTTTTATCTATTAATAGTGACAACCTCTGTGACCCCTTTATCTCTTTATCAAACTGATCTACAAAAGCCTAATTTCTTTGCGGATGATTCTCAAGCACAAGCGATACAACATCTGCAACGCCTGTATCTTGAATTAGAAAATATTCCTACGCCGATTAAAAAACAAAAAGGTTTTATGTCTCGCTTGTTTAAGCGAGAAGTAAAGCAGAGCACATCGATACAGGGGCTTTATTTTTATGGTGGAGTAGGGCGAGGTAAAACCTATTTAATGGATCTGTTTTTCCACAGTTTAAGTACTGAGCGAAAATCACGTCTGCATTTTCACCATTTTATGTTACGTGTGCATAAAGAGCTAGGATTATTAGTGGGACAAAAAAACCCATTAGTTAACATTGCTAAAAAGTTTGCTACTGAAGTTGATGTGATCTGTTTTGATGAGTTTTTTGTCGATGATATTACCGATGCGATGATTTTGGCGGGTATGTTTGAAGCGTTGTTTGCAGAAGGGGTTGTGTTAGTAGCAACCTCTAATATTCACCCGACTGACCTTTATAAAAATGGTTTGCAACGTGCACGATTTTTACCTGCCATTGCATTAATAACATCACATTGTGAAATATTTAATTTAGACGGTGGTAAAGATTACCGATTGGATCGTCTTGTAGAAGCTGAAATATATCATTTTCCACTGGATGCACAGGCGCAAGCACTGTTAGATCATACTTTTGAAAACTTAGCTAATGGCGATAAAGTATATAAACAATCACTAGAGATTAATGGGCGAGCGATTGAGACCCTTGCATATAGTGTGGATACCTTGTTGATTGATTGTGTAAGTTTATGTGATGGTCCGCGCGGTGTGGCGGATTATATTGAATTAGCCATTGTTTATCGCACTATTATTCTGGCCAACGTGCCACAGATGAATCCCCAAAAAAATGACATGGCAAGACGCTTTATTGCCATGGTTGATGAGTTTTATAATCATCATGTGGTGCTTATTATTTCAGCAGAGGTAGATGTTTATAGTTTATACGATGGACATAAATTAGCGTTTGAATTTCAGCGTTGTATTTCACGTTTACTGGAGATGCAAAGCACAGAGTATTTGCAAAAATCACACCATATTGATGACTAGCAAGTGAAAAATGTCACCACGAAGTCGCTATGCGACACAGAGAACACGAAAAAATCAACAGAATTAAAGGTTGGATTTGGATTCTAACTTCCTTTCCTTTCGTGCCTTCGTCGTTAAATGCTTTTGAACTTGGTCATTGCGACAAACAATTCACACGAAGCCACTGTGCGACACAGAGGACACGAAGAAAATCAAAAGAATTATAAAGGTGGAGTTTTAGCCTCCTTTTCCTTCGTGCTTTTGTGGTAAATGATTTTTGAACTGGCTGTGAATATTGTGAAAAATTGCACAATAAGCGTGATCTCTGCGCAAATGTTCTGTATAATCTCGCCGCCCACCTTATCCACACCCCAAAATTTATATGGTGGATTTGATTACGCTTGACGTATTCGAAGGGATACAAAAGGCAAAAACACATTTTTGATGAGCAACATTGCTTATCATATTTTTTTTAAATCATTAATTTGGGTATAACTTAATGAAAACATTTGTTGCTAAACCAGCTGACGTTAAACGCGAGTGGTTTGTAGTTGATGCTGAAGGTAAAACTTTAGGCCGTCTAGCTACTGAAATCGCATTACGCTTACGTGGCAAACACAAAGTAGAATACACTCCTCATGTTGATACGGGTGATTATATCATCGTTATCAATGCTGAGAAAATTACCGTAACTGGTAATAAAGCGAAAGGTAAAATCTACTACCACCACACAGGTTTCATCGGTGGAATCAAAGCGATTAACTTTGAAGATCTTATCCAACGTGCTCCAGAGCGTGTTATTGAGAAAGCTGTTAAAGGTATGTTACCAAAAGGTCCACTAGGCCGCGCAATGTACCGTAAGTTGAAAGTTTATGCTGGAACTGAGCATCAACATTCTGCACAGCAACCACAAGTTTTAGACATCTAATAGGAATATAAAACAATGGCAAATCAATACTACGGCACTGGTCGTCGCAAGAGCTCTGTAGCTCGTGTATTTATGAAAGCGGGTAGTGGTCAAATCACTATCAACAAACGCAATATCGATGAATTTTTCGCTCGTGAAACAGCAGTTATGGTTGTTCGCCAGCCATTAGTGTTAACAGGTAACGAAGAAAAATTTGACTTTAACATCACCGTTAAAGGTGGTGGTACTACGGGTCAATCTGGTGCAATCCGTTTAGGTATTACACGTGCATTAATGATCTTTGACGAAACGTTACGTCCTGAACTACGTACTGCTGGTTTTGTTACGCGCGATTCTCGTATCGTTGAACGTAAGAAAGTTGGTCTACATAAAGCACGTAAACGTCCACAATTCTCAAAACGTTAATATTTCGTTTTTCGAATTGCAAAAAAGTCCAGTTTATCTGGGCTTTTTTTTACCTTTTTTTGCCTCTAAGAGTGTTTACGTTTATTGTTATAAAAATGTAATGACTCAGCACCTCCTAAAATTTGAGGTGTTTTTCTAAAAATAGAACGTACATAATAATTAACAACAGATGGAGAAAAAAATGTTAGCTGAAACCATGGTAGAAAAATTAAACGAACAGATTAATCTTGAGTTTTACTCTTCTAATTTATACCTGCAGATGAGCGCATGGTGTGAAGATAAAGGGTTTGAAGGGGCATCCATGATGTTACGCGCACATGCAGCTGAAGAGATGACCCATATGAATCGTTTATTTACTTATGTGAGTGAAACGGGTGCATTACCTATTTTAGGCACTATTGAGGCGCCACCGCACGAGTTTATTTCATTAAAAGAGATATTCAAGGCGACTTATGAGCATGAGTGTTTAATTACCAAAGCGATTAATGAGTTAACCCACGTTGCATTCAGTACGCATGACTATTCCACTTTTAACTTCTTACAGTGGTATGTTGCTGAGCAGCATGAAGAGGAGAAACTCTTTAAAGGTATTTTAGATAAAATTGAGTTGGTGGGTGAAGATGGTAAAGCTTTATTCTGGGTTGATAAAGATCTCGCTGAGATTGCAAAAACAGGCTCTACATCAATAATGGATGCACCTGCTTAATTTTTTAATTTCATTGATAACAGCATGGTTAATTAAACGATGCTGTTCATTTCGATATAAAATAGGTCTCTTCTTTCGGTCGGGGTTTATCACCTTATTTATGGGTTGAGGGTTTAAAAACCAACCTAAATGAGAGGCGTTATCAGTTGGTTGGTTATATCGCCTTTCCCATCATAAAAGTAATGTTAATAGCTTGTAAATATAGGGCGATTTCTTTAGAATTCAGCCAGATTTTGTGCGCCTGATGATCTTGAATCGATTATTGGAATAATCGCACTGCACAATTTTATGTTTAATGGGTTACGTTTGTAACTTCCAATGGAGATGGTTAAATGAGCAATGCGCCTGATAATTCTGGTCGCCGCAAGTTTCTAACACTAACAACGGGTGTTGTTGGTGCGATTGGAGCCGCTGCTGTTGCAGTTCCTTTCGTGAAATCTTGGAGCCCTAGTGAGAAAGCAAAAGCGGCTGGTGCCCCTGTGACAGTTGATATTAGTAAAATTCAACCGGGTCAATTAATTCGAGTTGAATGGCGAGGAAAACCAGTTTGGGTTGTTTCTCGTACGACAAAAATCCTTGATGAACTAGGGACGTTGGATGCGAAATTACGTGATCCCGCATCCGAAGAGGCGCAGCAACCTGAATATGCAACTAATGCATTACGATCACTTAAATCAGAAATTTTTGTCGCTGTGGGTATCTGTACTCACCTTGGTTGCTCACCAACTTATTTGCCTGACTCGTTTTCTGAGCAAGTTGAAGGTGTTGAATCTGGTTTCTTCTGTCCATGTCATGGTTCTAAATTTGATATGGCGGGGCGTGTATTTCAAAATGTACCTGCACCATTAAACTTAGTGATTCCACCACACCATTATGTGAGTGAATCACAAATTCTTATTGGCCTCGACAAAGGAGATGCCTAATGCTTAAAAAATTAGTATTAGACGGTATCGATTGGGTGGACGCACGTATCCCAATGACGGAAACATGGAATAAACATTTAGCACAATACCCTACACCAGTTAACTTTAACTTTTGGTACTTTTTTGGTTCACTAGCAATGCTAGTACTGGTTAACCAAATTTTAACCGGTATCTGGCTGACCATGCATTACAACCCTTCAGCAGAAGGTGCATTTGCTTCTATTGAGTACATTATGCGTGATGTACCTTATGGTTGGTTATTACGTTATATGCACTCCACGGGCGCATCTGCGTTCTTTGTCGTTATCTATCTTCATATGTTCCGTGGCCTTATTTACGGTTCATACCAGAAACCGCGTGAGCTTATCTGGGTCTTCGGCATGTTAATATTCTTAGTATTAATGGCTGAAGCATTTATGGGTTACTTATTACCTTGGGGACAGATGTCTTTTTGGGGCGCACAGGTAATTATTTCACTCTTTGGTGCGATTCCAATTATTGGTGATGACTTGACCCTGTGGATCCGTGGTGATTACGTTATTTCGGGCGCAACACTGAATCGTTTCTTTGCATTGCATGTTATTGCATTGCCATTGGCGCTCGTTGGTTTAGTTTTCCTTCATATTATTGCGTTGCATGAAGTGGGCTCAAACAACCCTGATGGTGTTGAAATTAAGCGTAAGAAAGGCTCTGTACCAGAGGAAGAAAAAAGCAAATTCACTTTCCACAAACAGTACAGTGAGCATAAAGATATTGTTGATGCTATCCCTTTCCATCCTTACTTTACGGTTAAAGATATTATGGGCGTCTCGTTTTTCTTAATCTGTTTTGCCACGGTTATTTTCTTCATGCCAGAGGGGGGCGGTTATCTTTTAGAAGCACCAAACTTTGAACCTGCAAATGGCTTGAAAACGCCTGATCATATTGCACCTGTTTGGTATTACACACCGTATTACGCTATTTTACGGGCGATTCCAGATAAGTTACTTGGTGTTATCTTTTTTGGTGGCTCGATTGCGATACTGTTCCTATTACCATGGCTAGATCGTTGTAGCGTGAAATCGATTCGTTATCGTAGTTGGAAACATAAATTGAATATTACTCAATTCACCATCTGTTTCATCGTGTTGGGTGTATTAGGGTCATTACCTGTCACACCATTATTGACAACAGTTGCACAAGTGGCATCGGTGGGTTATTTCGGGTTCTTTATTGCGCTGTGGGTTTACAGTAAAAATGAGAAAACCAAGCCATTACCAACAAGGTTGACACACTAATGAAAAAGTTAATGATCGCCTTAGTGGCTGTATTTTCGATACTACCGTTATTTTCTTTCGCAGCCGGTGGCAATGTACACCTTGAGAAAGCAAATTATGACTTAACAGATAAAGCCTCACTACAACGTGGTGCTAAATTGTTCATGAACTACTGTTTTGCTTGTCACTCAACGGGTTACCAACGTTATCAACGTGTTGCGACAGATCTTGATATCCCTGAGCAGTTGATGAAAGAGAACCTGATTTTTACAGAGAGTAAAATCGGTGAGTTAATGTTTAACAGCATGGATAAAAAAGAAGCTGAGAAATGGTTCGGCAGTGCACCGCCTGATTTAACGCTTGAAGCACGTTTACGTGGACCTGATTGGATCTACACTTACCTGCACTCTTTCTATAAAGATGAGAGTCGTCCATTTGGTGTCAACAACTCAGTGTTCCCAGATGTGGGTATGCCTCACGTATTAGAAGAGTTACAAGGTATCTCGATTGCTACTTTTGAAACAACAACTGATGCGAATGGTATCGAACATACCAAAGTGGTTGCGTTAACCAGTGACGAATCTGGAGAGATGTCATCGGATGAGTATGACGAAGCGGTACTTGATCTGGTAAACTTCCTTGTGTACGCAGGTGAACCAAACAAATTAGAGCGTCAAAGTTTAGGTATTTGGGTTGTTGCATTCCTATTTGTCCTATTTTTTGTGAGCTACTTATTGAAGAAAGAGTACTGGCGCGATATTCATTAATCGTCATTAGTCGCTTTTTAACTTGTTAGGCAATGGTGATTTTTCATCATTGCCTTTTCTGTTTTTTGAAGAATTATAATAATTAAGGGATAACCATGGCCGTAGCTGCAAATAAACGTTCTGTAATGACACTTTTTTCGGGTGTTTCAGATCTATATAGTCATCAAACACGTATCGTATTAGCTGAAAAGGGCGTAAATGTAGAAATCACTTTTATTGATGATGAGAATCCTTCTGTTGAGCTTGCTGATCTCACGCCAAATAGTGAAGTACCGACATTAGTTGACCGTGAATTAGTGTTATACAACTCACGTATCATCATGGAATATTTGGATGAGCGTTTTCCACATCCACCACTAATGCCAGTGTACCCAGTCGAGCGTGCTAAGAGCCGTTTATTGATGCAACGCATTGAAAGAGAGTGGTATCCATTAGTGGCTATCATCATGTCTGCTAGTGAAGATAAAGCAGCCTCTGCACGAACAATACTACGTGATAAAATATTAGAAGTTGTTCCTGTCTTTGAGCATTTCTCTTATTTTATGTCTGAAGAGTTCACCTTAGTTGATTGTTACATGGCACCCTTGTTATGGCGCTTACCTGAGCTTAAAATTGATTTAGGTTTAGATCATCTTGGCATTAAGAGTTACATGGTAAGAGTATTTGAGCGTGAATCATTTCAAGCATCAATGACTGAGACTGAGCGTGAAATCCGTCTCGGTTTATAATTCGGAGCACTAAAATGGATAGCATGTTAGTGCAACGCCCTTATTTGCTGAAGGCTTTTTATAATTGGATTGTAGACAGCGAATGTACACCTCATATTATTGTGGATGCTACGCAACCCTGTGTTGAGGTACCAGAGCAGTTTGTTGAAGATGGTAAAATAGTGTTAAATATTGCGCCTAAATCGGTTATGCATTTTTCAATGGATGATGATGCGGTTGCATTTAATGCGCGATTCTCTGGCCAACCAATGCAGGTTTATGTGCCGTTGTACGCAATAGAAGGTATCTACGCCCGTGAAAATGGTGCAGGGACTATGTTCCCTGAAGAGCCTGCTTATAAGGCTTTGGATAACGCTGTTCCTGTTACTTCTGAGCCCAAAACTGAAAAACCTGCTGTAAAAAAGAATAGAGCGGGTTTGAAGATAGTTAAGTAAAGCGAAAAATCAGAAGGGTTAGAACGTTTTTGATTGATCATAAAAAACCTAGCTAAGCTAGGTTTTTTTATGTCAGTATTTTAACCTTCAAGCATCACTGCCGCTGTCTATAGGCGTATCTATTTTTTTGAAAAATGCTTTTTACAAAACTCAATACGCTCTTCAACACTCATGTTGTGATCGTCACCTAAACTTTCAACCAACTTAAGACGTGGTAAGATCCCCTGTCCATTCGCTATTTGAATAGCCAGTCCTGGGCGCGCATTAAGTTCTAATAACATCGGCCCTAAATCACGATCTAGTACCATATCTGTGCCTAAATAACCCATACCAGACATCTCATAACAGCTCGAGGCTAAATAGATAAGGCGTTCCCATTTAGGCACTTGCAGTAGTGCGAGTTCTTTACCTGTATCAGGGTGATATTTAACAGGTTTATCAAACTGTACCGCGTTGATAGCCGCACCTGTTGCAATATCAATACCGACACCAACAGCGCCTTGGTGTAAGTTTGCTTTACCGTCCGATACAGCCGTTGAAAGACGCATCATTGCCATCACTGGGAAGCCTTTAAAAACAATAACACGTACGTCTGGTACACCCTCAAAGCTGAAACCATCAAAGGCACTATCAAATTGAATGAGTCCTTCTACAACAGCGACATCTGCACTGCCACCTAAGCTAAATAGTCCCGCAAGAATGTCCGTGATATGGCGTTTTGTTTCATCAAGTGAAACTTCGTCGCCATTCGGTTTATAATAACGACCTTTCTCAACTTTAGTGATCACTAAAATACCTTTACCACCGCTACCTTTGGCGGGTTTAATCACAAACCCTGGGGTATCTTTAATATACTGTTCAATACCCGCTACTTCCGCTTGTATGGAAATCACACCCAGCAGAGCGGGGGTCGTTACGTTTGCTTCGCGGGCAATGATTTTAGTTTTAAGTTTATTGTCGACCAAAGGGTAGAGTTTACGTGGATTATAGCGACCAATGTAACCACTGTTGCGTTGGTTCATGCCCATAATACCTTTGCTTTTTAACTTAAACGGACTGGCAAAAAACATAGTTTATTCCTTATCGGCCAAAGGTTTAAAGCGACGTAATTCAAGTAATCGGTAACCTGTGTAACTGCCGAGTAATAATACCAATGACATCACCACAAATTGTAAGCCGATAAAGTTAAACATTAAATGACGTGTCACATCGTTGCTCATTGCAAAGTAAGCTAATACTGCTACTAATAAACTGCCACCACCTTGTGTGAATACCTCTTTCGCGCCCTCCTCTTCCCATAAAACTGACATACGTTCAATGGTCCAAGAAAGAATAATCATAGGAAAAAAGGTGATTTTAAGTCCTTCAGTTAAACCCAATTTATATGAAAGTACGCCAAATAGTGCAATCAGCAGAATAACCATGATGATCACCGTGGATATTCGTGAGACCAGCAGTAGATTGAGGTGTGAGAGATAAGAACGAATAATCAAACCAATACCCACAAGCAGTATAAAACCAATGAGGCCCGTAATGAGGCTAGTTTGAATAAATGCCATGGCGATTAATACCGGCATAAATGTACCCGATGTTTTTAGCCCAATTAATACGCGCATCATCACTACAATCAATACGCCTAATGGGATCATTAAGATACCTTTAAATAGCGATTGATCTTCCACGGGTAAGCTATGAATTGAGAAATTAAACAGGTGCTCATTTTCAGATTTTTGTAATAGTGCTGAAAGTGCAGGTTGCTCTTGCTGAATCATCGAGAAGCTGACTCTAGAGTCGCTACCGCCTGTTAGCTCTAGTAATGCTTTGCCACTTTGATCCCATAACAGTAAATTATCGCGGTTTACAGACTCTAACGTATTTGCATCAAACAGGCGCGAGCTAATCACACCCTCTTTTTCTTGGAAAACTTCCACTAGGGGTTGTAAATGTTGGCGACGACGGCCATCTTCGAGTGTTAAGGCTCCAATTCTTTTAGTGTGTATATCTGCTCCGTTTAACAGTGCAATCAGGATCGCTGTTTTACTGACTTTTTCGGTTAAAATAAGACTGATATTTTGATTGGGTGTTTCAGCATTAAGCTGTTTTAGTAGTTCACGTGCAAAGCTAAATGCATCTGCACTGGTTTTAAGTGCATCTTTAATAATCGTTTTACCCGCTGCCAGTTCCGCGGCACTATACTCTTTATCAAAAAGCGGTGGCATTTCAAGGATTTGTGGGTCCAAGCTTTTTGGATCTTCAAGTACCTGAATGTTGTAATAGAGCGTTTGTTTACCCGCTGCTTCACGAATGGTCCATTCCGCTTTTGGGGTCAAGCCATCATCTAAAAATGAAAGTCCATAACCTGGAGAGGCAGCATTTTGACTGATTGTTGTAAATCCAGCTTGGCGCTCAGGGGTGGTGAGTGAGGCAATAATAGCATTGTCGTGAGCATTGAAATTGATTTTTGCATCAATGTTCCAGATGGTACGTGTTTCCCCCGGCATCCATGGAATATCAAACGCAACGTGACGTTGTACTGTTTGGAATATGCCCAGTGACATTAAACCTGCCACTAGCACAAAGAAGAAAATACGTGCGTTCATAAATTTTCCCTATTATCTATTTTATTGTTATTTTATTATTGTTTTTTAGGTGCTTGATGTTTTTCAAAAATGTACTCTTTACTGACATCAACCAACACAACATCTTGCATAAAAGTACGTCCAATTAATACGGGGTATTCCATGTGTAAGCGGCTGGTTAACGTAAATTCTGTTAGATGCGCAACATCACCGATGCGCACGTGTAATTTAACCACTGGGCGCTCTGTTTCAACGCCAGGTTTACTTGATTGAGTGATTTTTGCAATACGCACAATTTTAGCTTCAATCATTTCCGCTTTATTACCTTTAGCATGGGTTAAGTTAAAACGTACCCATTTTTCACCATCACGCTCAAAGCGCTCAATATCAACGGCATTGAGCGATGAAGTTGCCGCACCTGTATCAATGCGCCCTTTGAAGTTTTCTTTTACGGTTGATACATAAACCCACTCAGATTGACCAAGGATAGTTTTATCATCTATATGTGTTACTTTTGGGTTTTTTATCGCTTTAGTTGTTTTTGCCATTTTTTGGCTCTTCTCTAATGCCATACTCAATTTGATGATTTTTTCTTCACTGATTTTTAAGGCCATATTGGCACTGTCTAATTCATTTTTAGTTTGTGTTGTTAAGGTTTTTGATGCCACTAGAGAACTTTCTAAGTTGGTGATCTTAGCGAGCTGCTCTGTGTCATTCGTTGTTGTTACACAGCCCGTCACTGCAATGACAGTAAATGCAGTGAGCAGTGTTTTTTTAGTTAAAAACATGAAGATCCCTTAAAAATAGGTAAAGTAAGAAAATTAAAACAGAATGTTAGCAGTTTGTAATGCAAATAACAGGGAAAATCTCACGAATATGTTTAATCTTTATTTTTTCAATTAACTATTTAGCATGTTTCTCAACCAGTGTTTTTTATGTACACGGTGGATAACTAATACCACTTTTATTAACTCCTCAGAAAGCATCACTATATATGCTTCTACGAGTGTAAAGTGATAATATTTGACGGCGATAAAGGTAAGCGGAATACCGACACACCACATACAAAAAATATCAATAAAGGTGCTGTAATTAACATCACCTCCACTGCGTAATACGCCAATAATACCGATGAAATTAATCACACGAATAAATAATACCAGTGCAAGTACCAGTAAAACCCCAGATGCACTGCTCATCGCTTCTGCGGACAGGCTGGGGAAAAGTGATAAAATCGGCTCTCGGAAAATGATAATAAGGGGGGTGAAAATAAAAGCAATAATGGGTACAAATAGGATGAATGTCCATGCTTGTTGCCATGCTTCATCGAATGCTTTTGCACCCAGTTGATGGCCTATCATAGTGCCACTGGCAATGGCGATACCAATAAATAGGGCAAAAATAGTCTGCTCGATGGTTGAAACCATACTCATTACCGCAAGCTCTTGGATACCTATCATGGCAAATATAAGGGTGTAGACCAACACGCCTAATGCCCAACCGCCATCATGCAGTACCATTGGAAAAGCGAGTTTGATATAACGTTTAATTTCAACTCTGCTTAAGGCTTGTTTGGCTTCGGTCATTTTAGCGATAATAAAAGGGCGTTTTTTAATCACAAACAGCACCATTAATAACATCTGAATGAAACGTGCAAGCAATGTACCCCATGCACTTCCCGCAACCCCCATCTCAGGAAACCCTAAGTGACCAAAAATGAAGATGTAATTGAGTAGCGCGTTAATGGGCAGTACCAACATGCTAATATTCATCGCTGTTTTAGTATCACCTGCTGAGCGCAGTGCGGTTTCTAAAGGTAAAACAATGGCGGTAAAAATAAAACTGTACGCGGTGATAACAAGGTAGTCATTAGCGAGTAAAATTAATGTAGCATCATCACTGGCTAGGCTGGTAATTGTTGTTGGGGCAAGCGTGTATAGTGCAATAAAGGGGATAACACTGACGACACTAAACAGTAGTGAGACCACTAAACTTCTGCGTAATCCTGAAAGGTCATCCGCGCCAAAATATTGTGCCGACAATACGCCACCCGCATGGCTTATGCCTACCATCATCAGTAGGTTAAAGAAAAATATTTTGTTACCTAAGCCCACCGCTGCAATTTCACTTTCACCCAATTGGCTGACCATTAAGATATCAACTAATCCAAGAAAAGAGTAAAGCAGAGATTGCATGGTGATAGGTAGCGCTAACTTCCACAGTTTATTTTGAAATTCTGGTGCTCTAAATGTTGCTATTTTGTTTTTCATTAGTGGTTATTAGCCCTATTTTTATAAAAGAAAAACATCCCTATTAGAATCAACAAACAATACAGGGTAAGTGGCAGAGAGCCAAACCGTTGATAAGGTGTTAAGCCAAATGCAGGCTGCACCTCTTTACGTAAAACACCTTCTGTGTTGTTGGCTAAGCGCCCTAATTCTTTACCTTGATCATTATAAATGGCAGTAATACCCGTATTGGTACTGCGTAAAATCGGCCGTGCAAATTCAATGGCGCGCATACGTGCTATTTCAAGATGTTGATCGGGACCAATTGAGCTACCAAACCAAGCATCATTGCTGAGAGTTAATAACATGCCTGTATTTTCATGGACATTTTTACGCAATAACTCTGGAAAAGCGACTTCATAACAGAGTGCCGGTGCAAATGTGGTTAAGCCTGTTTGTAAATTAGCTTGTATCTCATCACCACGCTGAAAACTTGACATCGGTAGGTTGAAGTAAGGTGCAATAGGGCGAAGTAGATCTTCAAAAGGAACAAATTCGCCAATGGGTAATAACTGATGTTTACGGTAGCGGTTAGCGCTAGTTTGTGAATAACCTGCACCAACGGGTAATTTTCCTAACATAATAATGGTATTACGGTATTCATCCTTTTTAAGGTCATACTCAATAATGCCTGTCATTAACGTTTTTCCTTTCATCTCTAGTTCTTGGGAAAGAGGTTGTAAAAAACGTTGCATATCAATTTCAAGCCCTGCAATAGCGGACTCTGGCCAGATAATCAGTTCATTTTCACGGGTGCTATTATCACCTGCTTCACTGAGATCTAAATATTTAAAGAGAGATGGATAGAGTTGTGATGGCTCCCATTTCTCATTTTGGTCAATATTACCCTGCACCAAGGCGACTTTAATGGCGGATTGTAATTCGGTATATCGTTGCTGTTGAAGAAGGTAACCACTGACTATCAAGCTGGCAATAAGTAGTAAGCTAGTTTTGATACGTTGTTTTTGGATAAGTAGGGTCAATGCACCACAAATAAGTACAATGGCGAGTGTGATACCTTGCACACCCAGTACAGGTGCAAAACCAACAAGTGGAGTATCTGCATGGCTATAACCAAGGTAAGCCCACGGAAAACCAGTTAAAAACCAACCTCTAACCCAATCCATTAATAGCCAAAAAACAGGAAATATGAGTAGGTAACGGCTGCTCTGTGATAAAAAACTAAGGCGATAACTTGCCCAAATTGCAAGCGTGGGGAAAATAGCTAAATAAGCCGCAAATAGGAAAATAAGTAATATATTAACGATGGTTGGCATGCCACCAAACAGATCCATACTCACATAAATCCAATGGATAGTGGCAACAAACATCGCTAAATTAAAGATAAAAGCAACTAAAAATAATTTTTTATTGGTTTTTTGAACCTGCTGTAAGAGTAAAAACAGGCCAATAAAAGAGGGGTACAGTGTCCACCACAAACCAAAAGGCGCAAAAGCAAACACTTGTATAGAGCCCAGCACAAGGGCAACTAAAAGTTGCCCTGAAAGTGTGCTGCTAAATTTTTCCAAAAAATTACTCTTCAATATTTTTTAACTCTTTAGGAATACGTACCTGTAGTTGTATTAAACGGCGGTTATCCGCATTAATTACTTTATATTTATAGTCACTGATAGTCACACTTTCACCACGGCCGGGAAGATGTCCAAGTCGATTGATCATGAGACCAGCAATCGTATCTTGCTCTTCAATATTATACTTTGTGCCAAAGTAGTCGTTAAAATCATCAAGGGTGGTGAGTGCATTCACTGCGTAAGTGCGTTTGCCGATTTTACGGATCTCCGCAACCTCTTCATCATCAAATTCATCTTCAATTTCACCAACAATTACTTCTAAAATATCTTCAATGGTGACAAGTCCTGATACACCACCATATTCATCAACCACAATCGCCATGTGGTAACGTTGGCTACGGAACTCTTTGAGCAGAGTATCTAAGCGTTTACTCTCTGGTACAACCACTGCTTTACGCAGGATATCTTCAATTTTAAATTCACTCGCTTCACTGCTAAAACCATAACGAATAAGATCCTTTGCTAGCAATAAACCCACAATATGGTCTTTATCTTCAGTGATAACGGGAAAACGCGAATGCGCGGAATCAATCAGGATAGGTAAAAACTGTTGTACTGTTTGGTGCAACCCGAGTGTGACCATTTGTGAGCGTGGGATCATGATGTCACGAACACGTAGTTTCGAGACATCTAAGACACCCTTGATCATCTCTTTGGTTTTTTGATCAATAAGTTGGCGTTTTTTTGCGCCATTGATGACATCTAATAATTCGGTTTGGTTTTTTGGCTCAGCTTGAAATAGGTTGCCAATTTTATCGAACAAACCTGGTTTAGTTTGCTCGTTGGTAGAATGTGCTTCTGACATTACTGTTTTTTACTCTTGTTCGTTATAAGGAGCAGAAAAACCGAGTTCAACTAAAAGTCTGGTCTCTAAGTTTTCCATCTCGAGGGCTTGGTTTTCGACAATATGATCGTAACCAAGTAAGTGTAAGCTACCATGAATTAACATATGCGCCCAGTGTGCCGTTAAACTTTTCTGTTGTTCTATTGCTTCTTTTTCAACCACCTGTTTACAGATTACCAGATCACCGAGCAGAGGTAACGTGATTCCGGGTGGATTTTGGAAAGGAAATGAGAGCACATTGGTTGGTTTGTTTTTACCGCGATAATCAAAATTAAGTTGCTGACTCTCATCAATGTCAACAATACGTACGGTAAGCTCCGCTTCATCGTGTTTTTTTTCTGAGCCTGCATCGATTGCAGCAGAGATCCATTTTTCAATGTCGGCTAAATCTGGTAATAAGACTTCATTTTCACAAGCGATTTGCAGATCAACAAACAGTGCCATTATGATTTACCCGATGCAATGTCTTCTTTTCGCTCAAATGCTTCATAGGCTTTGACGATGCGCGCAACGATTGGGTGACGCACCACGTCATCCGCGTTAAAGAAGCTAAAGCTTATCTCTTCTACATCATCGAGTACTTCAATGACATGGCGAAGCCCTGATTTTTGATGCTTAGGTAAATCTATTTGAGTGATGTCACCCGTGATAACTGCGGTTGAGTTAAAACCAATACGGGTTAAAAACATCTTCATCTGCTCAACCGTGGTATTTTGAGCTTCATCTAAAATAACAAACGCATCGTTTAAAGTACGCCCACGCATATAAGCAAGTGGGGCGATTTCAATGATATTTTTTTCAATCAGTTTCTCAACCTTTTCAAAACCTAACATCTCAAATAGCGCGTCATATAAAGGACGCAAGTATGGATCTACCTTTTGGGAAAGATCGCCCGGCAAGAAACCCAATTTTTCACCCGCTTCAACCGCTGGGCGGGTTAATAAAATACGGCGGACTTCTTGGCGTTCTAACGCTTCAACTGCACAAGCGACCGCTAAGTAAGTTTTACCCGTTCCCGCAGGACCCACACCAAAACTGATATCGTTACTGAGAATATTACTCACATACTGGCTTTGATTCTCACCGCGCGGTTTTATTACCCCACGTTTGGTTTTAATGGTCAGGCTTTGCGATCTTATTTTTGCTGTCGCTGAGTGAACCTCAAGCAGGCGATGATGAGAGATTAAATCTTGTAAAGCAAGGTGTACATCTTCATCGGTCAGCGTTGGAATTTTGCCTTTCACCGTTTGTGTTTCGATATAAAGATCTTTAATGAGGTCGTTACAGGCTACTGCATAACGGTGTTCACCAATAATTTGAAAGTGGCTATCTTTATAAACGATCTCAAGCCCTAAACGGCGTTCAATTTGTTTGATATTATCATCAAAGGGACCACATAAAACCGCTAAACGGTCACTGTCCTGTGGCACTAAATCAAGATGTACAGTGGTTAATTGTTTAGTCACGTCGTTAAACCTTTTATTGAGGGTTATAGGTGTGTACACCTAAGTTTTCCGCTTGTTTGTTTACAATGTCGCTAGGGCGAATTGATTCTCGCAGGTTCATATCTGCTTCTGCGCGGATAAACTTACCACGAATTGAGTTTTTGTGTACTTCGGTGATCTCAACATCTACAAAACCACCAATTGAGCGGTGATCGCCCTCAAAGTTTACAATGCGGTTATTTTCAGTGCGACCACACAGTTCCATAATATTTTTACGTGAAGGGCCTTCTACTAAAATACGTTGTACAGAGCCCACCATACGGCGTCCAATCTGTTGTGCGTTCTGTGTGATTCTATCTTGTAAGATAGCTAAACGCTGTTTTTTTGTTTCTAGGGTTACATCATCTGGCATATCGGCGGCGGGTGTGCCGGGGCGCTGGCTGTACACAAAACTATAACTGGTATCAAAACCTATCTCGTTAATAAGATCCATTGTTTGCTGAAAGTCATCATCTGTTTCATTGGGGAACCCGACAATAAAATCAGAGCTTATGGTTAACGCTGGGCGCACCAATTTTAGCGCGACTATCTTCTCTTTGTATTGTGCAATCGTATGTCCACGTTTCATTGCTGTTAAAATTCGGTCTGATCCCGCTTGTACGGGAAGATGTAAAAAATTCACCAGCTCAGGGGTATCGCGGTATACATCGATAATATCTTCATCAAAATCGATAGGGTTACTGGTGGTGTAGCGCAGACGATCGATACCATCAATGGAAGCAACATAACGTAACAACTCTGCAAAACTACAGGTTTCACCATCAAAGGTTGCGCCGATATAGGAGTTTACATTCTGTCCTAACAAGTTGATTTCACGTACCCCTTGCTCTGCAAGCTGGGCAACTTCTAACAGGATATCATCAAGTGGGCGACTCACCTCTTCACCACGGGTATAAGGGACCACACAGAAAGTGCAATATTTAGAGCAACCTTCCATAATGGTCACAAATGCGGTTGCACCATCCGCTTTTGCGTCTGGCAACGCATCAAATTTTTCAATTTCAGGGAAACTAACATCGACGACAGCTCCCTCGTCAGATTTAACGCGTTTAATCATATCTGGTAAACGGTGTAGTGTTTGTGGGCCAAAAACGATATCCACATAAGGTGCGCGTTTACGAATAGCATCTCCCTCTTGAGAAGCAACACAGCCACCGACACCAATAATAAGGTTAGGATTGATTGTTTTAAGTTTTTTCCAGCGCCCGAGCTGATGGAATACTTTTTCTTGTGCTTTCTCTCTAATAGAGCAGGTATTGAGTAAAATTACATCCGCATCTTCTGCGTTATCAACGGTGATATAACCGTTACTTGAATTTAAGAGATCGGCCATTTTTGATGAATCGTACTCATTCATCTGACAACCCCAAGTTTTGACGTGTAATTTTAAACTCATAATCTGTGTGCTCATCTGTAATGCTTTATAAAAAGAGCGCGTATTTTACGCGCTTCAAAGCTAACTTACCACTTTTTGTTTACGTTTGAATTGCGTACAATATTCATCTCGAATAAAAAGGGATAACAGGATGAAAAATAGAGAGATAATTATAGTTGGTGGAGGCATGGTGGGGGCGTTAAGCGCATTACTGCTTGCACAACAAGGTTTTGTTATTCATTTGATTGAAAAAAATCCTGTTATTAAACTCGCTAATGACGCGCCCTTTGATCTTCGTGTCTCCGCTTTTAGCGCGCAAAGTAAAAAGTTACTTGAGCAGGTGGGGGTTTGGCAAGATATTCCAACAGATCGTTTATGTGCTTACCAAGGGTTACAAACATGGGAAGTCGGTAGCAGTAAGCTTACATTTGACAGTGCTGAATTAGGCATGGAAGCATTGGGTTATATTGCTGAAAACAGTTGGATTCAAGCTGTTTTATGGCAAGCGCTTAAGCAATTAGATAACGTTGTTTTTTATGAAAATAGGGCGTTGTTATCTATTAAGAACAATGAAAGTAGCGTCACTGTTATTTTAGATAATCAACAAAGCATTGAAGCAGAGCTATTGATTGGTTGCGATGGAGCCAATTCTGCAACACGAAGCCTATTAAATATTGGTATTAGCGCGTGGGATTATCGCCAACATTGTATGTTGATCAGTATAAAAACAGACTGTAACCAGCAAGATATTACTTGGCAGGAGTTTCGAGAAACAGGACCATGTGCGTTTTTACCGCTTGCTAAAAACAATGCTAGTTTAGTGTGGTACCACAGCCCAGAAAAAATAAAAATGCTTAATTCACTGACTAATAATCAACTTAAAGAAATCTTACTCATTGAATTTCCTAAGTTATCTTTTGATTTTAACGTAATTAACAAAGGTGCATTTCCACTGACTCGTCGTCATGCTCAAACCTATTTCAAAGGGCGAGCTGTTTTATTAGGCGATGCCGCGCATACCATTAATCCTTTGGCAGGACAGGGGGTTAATTTAGGTTTTAAAGATGTGCAGTGTTTAGTGGATCTTCTGATAAACAGCAGTGACTTGCCGATGAATAAGTTATTGAGACGTTATGAATTGTTACGAAAACCACATAATTTATTGATGCAAACTGCGATGGATGTGTTTTATAAAAGCAGTAAAAGTAATGTTACCTTGGTACGTTTGATGCGTAAAGCAGTATTGATTGTCGCTCAAAATAGCGGACAATTAAAAAATAGAGTCATGAAGTATGCGATGGGGTATTAGTGGGTTAGATAAAGGGAAATAGTGGGAGCAAATCCTTTTGCTACTGATTGTTCACTATTTGTAGCTCTCATTAATAAACATCTCCAGATCACTTTTCATTACATTTACAACTTGTGCGGTTGTTACCGCGCCTTGGTTTATCACTGGCTTCAAAGCAAACAGACCGATGGTAATTGTTAGTACCATTGTGACTGTAAAGTATTGTATTAATAAAAAAAGTTTCATGTCGTTTATCTCTCATTTATGTTGATAAAATGAATGATAGGTTAACTTTCCCGATAAAATAACTACCTACCTGGGTAGTTTTATAGTAGGTAACGCTCAAAGAATACTTTTTTTTGCTGATTTATTATGTTTAGCATCTTAATTTATATTTTTTAGTTTTTAAGTTGCTGATTTTTATATTACTTTTTTTGTTGCTAAGCGGGAGATTTAAATCCAAAAAAAATCATATAAATCACCAACTGATCCTTTTTTTCAATCCTTTAAGAGATTTTTAAATGACCTTTATAGTAAATGGCCCCGCGGATGGCCCTCTGTTTTTATTTGCTCATGGTGCGGGGGCGCCTGCGGATTCCTGTTTTATGGAAAGTATCGCACTAGGACTCGCCAAACAGGGCATTTTTGTTATCCGTTTTAATTTCGATTATATGCAAATACGCATGGAAACGGGTAAACGTAGACCGCCTGAGCGCGCGCCAAAATTGATCAAGCAATTTGAAGATATGATTAAAAAAGTGACATTACAAAAAAATAGAGCAATGGTCATTGGTGGTAAATCGATGGGTGGACGCATGGCAAGTTTAGTGGCATCGCAGTTTGAGGAAAATGGACTCATTGAGATTAAAGGGGTTGCGTGTTTAGGTTTTCCTTTTCACCCCGCTGGTAAGCTGGATAAGTTGCGCATTGATCATTTCCCATTAATAAAACAGAAACAGTTAATTATTCAAGGGTCGCGTGACAAGTTAGGATCGTTTGCCGAAGTAGAAAGTTATCATCTACCCAAGGCGATAAACTGGTGTTGGCTTGAAGATGGCGATCATGATCTTAAACCACGTGTAAAAAGTGGTTTAACACATGCACAACATATCAATCAGGCGATTGAATGTTTAAGTCAGTTTATTAAAGCGACACTCTGTTAACTGCTTCACCTCTCATTATTTATGGCGTTAGCAACGCTATTGCAAATCATCTCACGTATCCATTTATGACCCGGTTCATCATTATTACGTTGGTGCCATAGCAAAACATAAGCCATAGGGGCAAAATCAAAAGGCAGGGGAATCTGCTTTAACGGATAGAGTTTTTGTGCGTGAGGGACAAAGCTTGAAGGTAGCGTAAAAATTAAATCACTATAAGCACAAACACTGGCTGCCCCATAAAAATCAGGCAACGTGCTGATAATATTACGTTGTTTGTTTTGACTGGCTAAATAGTAATCTAATGCCCACCATTCATTACCTTCACAGCGTACTTGAACATGGTTTTGGGCAAGGTAGCTATTTAAATTCCAGTGCCCTTGCTCGACCATTTTTAAGATGGGATGAGACGCATGGACGAGGCAGATTTGTTGATCATGAAACAGTGTACTGTAGGCAATGCCCTCTGGTAATTTATCAACTTGTAAACGACGATCATCAGTGAGGTCACGACCTGTAATACCGAAATCTACTTTACCCTGTTGCAAGTCGAGCATTGAGTTTTGACTCCAGCCGAAGACATCTAAACGCACGTTAGGCGCTTGTTGCAATAACGGGCCGATATAATAGGGTAATAAAGTGGCATAGGCACTTTCCACCATGCTAATTGAGAAGTGCCTTTCACTTGTGAGTGGCTCAAAACTAGGGGCTTGGGTGAGCTGATACAAGGTTTGTAATAAATCAGGTAATTGTTTTTTTAATTGCAATGCATGAGCGGTTGGTTTTAAGCCATGAGCGGTACGTGTAAATAGTGGATCTTGCAAACTGTTACGTAGACGAGTCAGACTTTTACTTAATGCCGATTGACTCAGGTGTAGACGACTTGCTGCCCGGGTAACACTTTGCTCTTCTAATAATACCTGCAGAATGACCAATAAATTTAAGTCGATACGGGTGAGGTTATCAATATTCATATAGATATTCCTTATGGGAAATTCACTTGTGATATTATACCATTTCTGTTCATATCATATCTGTTTTAAACTGCGCTACCAAATTTTAAAAAGAGTAAATCATGAAACGTCTATTACCCATTTTAATGTTAATGGTGGTGCTAAGCCCACTTGCCATTGATATATATCTCCCATCGATGCCTGAGATGGCAGCTGAATTTAATGTCTCCACTACACAGATTCAATCTACACTCATCCTGTTTATGTTGGCGATGGGCATAGGGCAAATTTTAATTGGTCCTTTAGCAGATCGATTTGGCCGTAAACCTATCGCTTTATTTGGCATCTGCTTATATATCAGTAGCAGTCTATTTGCAGTCTATGTTACTGAATTTCAATATTTACAGTTAGCGCGTATTTTGCAGGGCATTGCCGCTTGTGCCACCTCTATTGTGGTCTTTAGTGCGGTTCGTGATAGTTTTTCTAATCAAAAAAGTGCTCATTATTACAGTTACTTAAATGGTGTTATTTGCGTTATCCCAGCACTGGCTCCCACTTTAGGTGGACTACTCGCATTGCAGTTCGGTTGGCGTTCAACTTTTCTGTTTATGATGGCTTATGCGATAATTGTATTAGTGGTGGTGGCGTTTAAATTACCTGAAACACGCCCTAAAAACACGATCACTAGTGGGGCTTTATATCGTTGGTCTCGTTATCAACCGATGTTAGCAGACAGTCATTTTATGTTTTATGCTACAGCTTGCATGGTTGCGATGGCCGCTATCTTAACTTATGTTTCCTATGCACCAAGTTGGGTGATCACTCATTTAGGGTTATCGGAGATGACCTTTAGTTACTTGTTTGGGGTGAATGCAATCATCAATATTGCAGCCTGTTTCTGTGCGCCTTGGGTAATTAAAAAACTGGGTAATCGTCAAACTGTATTAGTGGCGTTGTGGTTGATGATATTGTCTGCGTTGTTGCAGCTTGTTTTACAACAGATAACAGTAACCAATAGTCTTATCGCTGCTGTCTACTTTATGTCTCCTATGTTGTTATTATGTATTGGTTTTGCGCTGTTATTAGGACCAGCAACGAGCATGGCGCTGAGTCGTTTTGGTGAACGTGCGGGCACAGCAAGCGCTATTTTAGGTTGTATGCAGATGAGTGGCGCCGCAGTATTAACGGGGTTATTACAACAAACGGAATTAACCGCACCCTACGCAAGTGCACTGATGATTGGCGTGGGCGCGATGATCTTACTATTGATTATGTCTTTATCACGATTTAAACATTGGCATCATGAACAGTTGCAGAGCGCTTAATAAGACCTCAGTACACGGTAGGATTGTGTACTGAGGCTTTTTAATTAACTACATGCTTATGCACCTAACCCAGGGAAAAGCAATTAACCACAGAGGCACGAAGTTAAAGAAGAAAAGATCAAAATTTGCAACAATTGTTTTAGTCTTTTCTTCGTGCAGCACGTAGTGCCTCTGTGTTCTCTGTGGTAATGTTTTTAATGTTTTCACCGAAGCCTGAGTTAGCTACATAAGCATGATTAACTATTAGGCTAATCTTTTAACACGCGTAAAATCTCTAAACATGCACCGATAGTATGGTAATCAATTTTAGCGCCGGGACTGGCAATATTTTTATCCAATACTTTTCCTTCTCGACTTAATAAGCGCCACCAAGGTTTGTGTTCCTTTTCACAAAAAGCAGACCAACTGTATTGCCACAACTGTTGGTATATTTGCCAATATTTTTGATTGTTGGTGGCTTTTGCTAATAATGCGGCTGCCGCTAATGCTTCTGCATGCACCCAAAAATATTTTTCATCATCACAAATAGTGCCATCGGGTGCAAACCCATATAACAGTCCACCATGCTCTTTATCCCACGCGTTTTTTATTCCTGCATTAAACAGTTTCTCTGCTTGTGGAATTAACCAATCTACTTGTTGGTGGCGATTGATCATTAATAACAATTTTGTCCACTCAATCAGGTGACCCGGTTGGTAGCCCCAAGGTTTGTATAAATTACGCGGATCATCTTTGTTATAATTCCAATCAATCGACCAATCTTGATGATAGTGTTCCCAAATAAGTCCGTCAGTTTCTTTGGTTTGGCGGAGGCAAATATTTTCAGCAATAGTGAGTGCTCGTTGTAAATACTTTTTATCTTGCGTCGCTTCAAAGGCTGCAATCATTGCTTCACAACTGTGCATATTGGCATTTTGACCGCGATAATCATCAATCACTGACCAATCGGCACTGATTTGATCAACATACAAACCAAACTGAGGTTGCCAGAAACGATTTTCCATCAGTTGAAAGGTGGCTTCTATTCCTTCTGTCGCCCCTTTAATACCCGCTTTAGCACTTGCTGAGTACATGAGTAAAACAAAGGCTAATCCATAACAGTAGTTATCTTGATCGACCGCTTGTTCACCGTCCATTATCCAGTTATAAGCATTACGCGCAGTATCAAAGTGTTTATCACAAACATAGTCGTAACCATGTTGAGCATGCTTTAACAGATCCTCTCTCTCTAATAACTTTCCAACAGAAGCAAACACATAAGTTAGGCGTGTTGAGCTTACTAATTGTTTAATATTCGCCTGTGAATGATCACCACTAGCATCGAGGGTATGAAAATAACCACCATTAATCTTATCAATCGCGTGCGTGGCATAAAAATCCGTTAATTTTTGGATATGCGTGTTAATAAATTCAGGGCTGTTAAATAGCTGAGTCATGGTTATACCTTTTCAATAGTGGCAAGTAGAGGCGCGATATCGTCGCGGGTTGGTAGTGCACTCCATGCTCCTTTTTGTGTGACAGCATAAGCGCCACAACACATCGCTATATTAATCGCATCAATCAGTGGTGTGATTTTTTTACACGCGTTTATTAATTGTGTGGGGTTGTGGATCCCCTGTTCAATAAGAGCAAAGATCCAACCGCCACTAAATGCATCCCCTGCACCTGTGCTATCCACCATCTCAACACTGGGTGTCATAAAAAATTGATGGTGATCTTTTGTATATAAACGTACTGGTTGCTTGCCATCAGTAATAACAATAACCTTTACACCTAAATCAAATAACGTGTTTAAAAAATCAGATTCATTTTGTGTGCCACGTAAAAAATCAACCTCTTCAATGCTCAATTTTGCAAGGTCAGTGTATTGCATTATCTGCATCACACGTGGTTTTACCTGTTGAAGGTCTGCCCATAACATTAAGCGTAAATTAACATCAAAGCTGGTTAATGTTTGCTCTGCTTGTGCCATTTTCATGGTTTGCAGTGTGCAATCATGGATCGCTTGTTCCGTTAATGTATTGGAGCAGATATGAAAAATACCTACATTTTCAAACATTTGTTTTGTGAGTTGTTCGCTAGGGTAGTTGAGATCGGCTGTATTATCACGCTTAAAGGTAAAAGAGCGATCACCTGTTGAGTCTAGATGTACAAAAGCCATTGCTGTCGCGTGATCAGATTGTAAAAGGTACTGAGTATCAACATTGTACTTTTCTAAACAATTTTTTAGGTATTGCCCTGTTGCATCTAAACCCACTTGGCCTATAAACACGCTATCTGCGCCTAACCGTCGTGTGGCAACAGCTACATTTGCGGGAGCACCACCGGGGAATTGTGCATATAGAGGGATCTTTAATTCGCCCACATGTTGAAAACCATGCGGAATCCAATCAATGAGTAACTCACCAAAACAGAGGATTTTTTGCATTTTTTTACCTTAATATGAATCAGTTAATTTAATATATTAGCAATAAATAGTTAAAAGCCCATTTGATTTTTGTAATTAAGCGTAAAAATAGTTTGTGCCAGTTTGCATTGTTGAATAGCTTTTATCGTAATAAAGCGTCAACTGCGTATGATATTTAAAATTGAAGATAAGTAAAATAGGAAAAAAATGAAATTAGATAGAAATGCGATGGGATTAGCTTTTTTACGTGGCGTCGAGTCCTCATTCCATCAAGATGTGCGCTTTTTTGAAGATCGTTACGCACTGAAATTGATTCCGGGTGCTGGGTTTAAACTTGCTGCTGGGTTAACTAAATTTCATTATTTTAGAAAAAAAATTATCAACCGCTATGAAAAATCGATTCCTGGTGTTTACGGTAATATGATCTGCCGTACCCGTTACATTGATGAAAAACTTAATGAAGCGATTCAAAAGGGTGTTAAAAATGTAGTAATTTTAGGGGCGGGCATGGATATGCGTGCTTTTCGCATTGAAGGCATTGATAGCCTTCATATTTATGAGCTTGATAGTGCTGCCATGAGTGACTATAAACAGCAAAATATCAAATCACTTATAGGCGATAATCAACACGTTACTTACGTACCCATTAATTTAAAAACAGAATCACTGCAACAATATTTAACCGATGCGGGTTGTGATAACTCACTGCAGACCCTGTTTATTTGGGAGGGGCAAACTCAATACTTCTCTCAAACTCAAGTCGAAGCGATGTTAAAAACAGTGGCAAATTTTGCCAAAGGCAGTCAGCTTATCTTCTCCTATCTTATCAAAGATGTGATCCCTGAATATTCGCAAGAGGAGATCGAGGAAAATTTAGTAAAATGGCAATTTGGTATTGAACCTAAAAAAGTGAAAGCATTTTTAGCCGAGAATAAACTACAATTAGTTGAAGATGTTAACGCTACTGAATTTGAAAAACGTTATATCGAGCCTAGTGAACGTGCATTGAGTTGTTTGGTGACGGAGCATACCGTACTAGTAGAAGTTTAATGGGGATTTTTAGCTGATAAAATTGAGGGTATCTACATATTACTCAAAAAATTTTTCAGTGTAGCGTGATGTCTCCAAGATTAATCAATGGTAATTAATCTTCGCTTAACCTTAAACGTCAACCCAAAGGAGACCGCTGTCCCAATCTTTTTTTCAGTTAACTATTTTGGTGTATTTTAAATCGCCGTTAAATGTGGCTTAAAAGTTGCTGGGATTAGAAGAAAGGCATAATTCATTGAGCACCTGATAAAAAGTGAGAAAGCAAAATGAATATATTACACATTTCAGATTTACATTTTGGTCCTCGCCATTGGGAGGGGAATAATAAATTACTGTTGGAAAAATTAAACTCCTACAACGCGGATATAGTGATCAATACAGGTGATTCCACAACAGACAGCCTAGAATGCGAGTTTAGAAGTGCGAGCAACTTTCTAAATTCAATCAATTGCACTCGTCGATTTTCTATTATAGGAAACCATGACAAGCGAAATTTACGTTCTCAAGACCTTTTCCACGAGTTTATTGATGATGCAATTATTTACCCATTAGATCCCCAAAAATGTACCAAAAAGAATATTTTTCTCGATCCAAGCATATCCAAGGTGAATAATCATTTTACAGATATTAACTTTATTCACACATTGACCCTAAATGGAGAGACAACACTCATTGTTGGCATCGATACCAATGAGATGTACAGTGATAATGGTTGCATTGATGATGAGATGTTGCGCACGCTCTCTGAACATATAAATCAAGCAACTTATGACAAAATTTTTCTTATGTGCCATCACTCACCGTTAGAAACGGATAATGATCCTCTTTACAATTCCTATCGTTTACAAAGCTTTATCAGCAAACATGAAATAGAACATGTTTTTTGCGGTCATACTCATAAATTGTCTTTGAAAACCTCAACTGATCACTATCAACAACACTCTTTTACCCAATATGTGAGTGGCTCTTTATCTGCTGCAAATCACAGTGAAGATACAAATATGTTCCTATTCTATGAAAACTGGGCTGAAGAAGGGATGAAAATTCACTTAGTGAGGATTTTTGTAGAGGGCGAACAACTAATATTTAAAGAAGAGCTCATCACTTTTTGAAAATCCGAGTCGTTTTTCTGGTCGATTGGGAACTACTACATCTTGCCTTTTGCTACCCTACGACTGATCTGTGAATAGTGAAGCCCTATCTGATTTAAAGTATATCGACCTGATGTATAAGTAGGATCTGCGCAGGGGAAACGGGTGGCAGATTCAACATTGAAGTACATTTAACAACCAACCCTGCGATATTTTCTTGATTAAAAGAGTCTAACCTCTATTTCTATGAATGAAACACATGCAGGACTAAAGTCCCACTTCCAAAGCAACTAATTACCCTCGGAAGTGGGACTTTAGTCCTGCCTTTTGATGTTTGAATTAATAAGTGGCTAGAAAGTGAACTCATTCTGTTTGTTTTAGACCCGTTTTCCCTGAGGATCTGCGTATTGTAGAAATAAAAAAGCGAGGCAATAGCCTCGCTTTTTCTTTATGATTCAATAATACTAAATGTTAGCAAGTATCTGCGTAACAGAATCTTTGGCATCACCCAATAACATTTCAGTGTTATCTTTAAAGAACAGTGGGTTTTGTACACCTGCGTAACCGACACCCATTGAACGTTTGAAAACAATGACTTTACTTGCTTCCCAGACGCTTAATACGGGCATGCCGGAGATAGGCGTACCCGGCTCATTAGCTGCGGGATTAACCGTGTCGTTTGCGCCGATAACTAATACAACGTCAGTATCACTTAGGTCATCATTGACCTCATCCATCTCTAATACGATGTCATAAGGTACTTTTGCTTCTGCCAATAATACGTTCATGTGACCTGGTAGTCGACCTGCAACAGGGTGGATACCAAAGCGTACATTTTTACCTTTAGCGCGTAGACGTTTAGTCAATTCAGCAACAGGGTACTGCGCTTGTGCTACCGCCATCCCGTAACCCGGTACAATAACAATGTTTTTTGCGGCCGCTAATGCATCAGCAACCTCTTGCGCATTTGTTTCGTAATGTGTGCCGTAATCTTTGTCGCCAGTATCTGCAAATACTTCATTGCCAAAACCACCTAAAATAACGCTGACAAATGAGCGGTTCATCGCTTTACACATAATGTAAGAGAGGATTGCACCACTTGAACCCACTAATGCACCAATAATGATTAACAGATCGTTTGATAACATGAAACCTGTTGCTGCCGCTGCCCAACCAGAATATGAGTTGAGCATGGAGACAACAACGGGCATATCTGCACCACCAATTGAAGCCACTAAATGCCAACCAAATGCTAATGCAATAAGCGCCATCAAGATAAGTGCTGTTAAGCCCCAACCGCCACTAATAAAGCCAATCAGAAGAATGGCTGAGGAAGCGATAGCGATAATATTTATCCAGTTTTTACCGGGTAGAGCAAGTGCTGAACTGTTGATTTTCCCACTTAATTTACCAAAAGCAACCAGAGAACCCGTGAAGGTGACTGCGCCGATAAAGACACCTAAAAACACTTCTACATTATGAATTGTTTTGGCTGCGCCAAATAACAGATCATGGTCAAGGTAAGAGTTGAAACCAATAATTGTTGCAGCTAAACCCACAAAACTGTGTAAAATAGCAATCAATTCTGGCATTGAGGTCATCTCAACTTTAGTCGCTAAACGAATACCGATGCCTGCACCAATGATCATTAATATGGCAACTAAACTATAAGTCCAAGCCCCTGCATTTCCTGCGTTTATCATGGCGCCAATCGTTGCAACAATAGCAAGTGTCATGCCGATAATACCGTAAATATTACCTTTTTGTGCTGTTTCTTGACTGCTTAAACCATTTAAGCTGGCAATAAACAAAATGGCTGCGATGATATAAGCAGCTGTAATTAATCCTTCTGACATGATTATTTATCCTTTTGGAACATTTTCAACATACGGTGTGTCACGGTAAATCCGCCGACAATGTTGATGGTTGCGATAAGAATGGCAAGTAGGGCAAATGCATTTACATACCAATACTCACTGCCGACTTGTAATAGGGCACCAACAATAATGATACTGCTGATGGCGTTGGTGACACTCATGAGTGGCGTATGTAGTGAATGTGCTACATTCCAAACCACACCATAACCGACAATACATGCCAGTATAAAGACCGTAAAGTGTGCTAAGAAATCACTTGGGGCAACATGGGCAACCCAGCCAAATAAACCGGCGGCTACAAGGGCGCTAACTGGTTTTATCCATTTGTTAGGGGCTTTTTTTTCAACAACAATGGCGGCTTTTTCTTCTACTTTAGGTGTAGGTGCTGCGCTGACATTAATTGCTGGAGCAGGCCAAGAGATTTTACCCTCTTTAACCACGGTTGCACCACGAATCACTTCATCTTCAAAGTCGATATCAATTAAACCATCTTTGTTTTTACAAAGTAGCTTCATCAAGTTAACTAAGTTTGTTGAATACAGTTGGCTTGATTGTGTTGGTAGACGACTTGGCAAGTCGGTATAACCGACAATTTTCACGCCATTTTCAGTGGTGAAAACTTGATCTTTTACCGTGAATGCTGCGTTACCGCCAGCAGCCGCCGCTAAATCAACAATCACGCTACCCGATTTCATCGATTTAATCATCTCTTCTGAGATAAGTTTTGGTGCAGGTTTGCCCGGAATAAGTGCAGTGGTGATAATGATATCAACCTCTTTCACTTGTTCTGCCATCATTAACGCTTGTGCCTCTTGATAACCTTTACTCATGGTTTTAGCGTAACCTGTTGTGCTAACTTCTTCCTCTTCGGTGTAATCAACCACCAAAAATTCAGCGCCCATGCTCTCAACTTGCTCTTTTACTTCAGGGCGAGTATCAAATGCACGTACGATAGCACCAAGACTACCTGCTGTGCCTAAGGCCGCAAGACCTGCAACTCCAGCGCCGATAACCAATACTTTTGCCGGTGGTACTTTACCTGCGGCGGTAATTTGACCGGTAAAGAAACGCCCAAATTGGTTGGCTGCTTCAATCACTGCGCGGTAACCCGCGATGTTTGCCATTGAACTCAGTGCATCAAGGGCTTGTGCGCGAGAGGTACGTGGCACACTGTCCATTGCAATCACACTGATTTTTTTAGCTTCAAGTTGCTTCAATAATTCAGGATTTTGTGCTGGCCAGATGAAGCTAACTAATGTTGCTCCCTCTTTAATGAGCACTATTTCAGCTTCCGTCGGTGCATTAACTTTAAAAATTATGTCCGATGACCATACATTGGTTGTCTCTGTGCTGATTTCTGCACCTGAGTCGATGAAGGCTTGGTCAGAAAAGCTGGCTGCTGTTCCGGCGTTTGTTTCTACAAGAAAAGTAAAACCTTGTTTAATGAGTAGCTCAACGGTTTTAGGCGTTGCGGCTACGCGGTTCTCATTTTCTTGGATCTCTCTAGGTATACCTATTTGCATAATAAGTCCGTGATCGCTTGTGGTTATATTGAGTTGTAATCGTGTGATTTTACGTATTATTTATAAAGGGAATTAGATCTGGATCAGTTTCACCTTGCATTTATTTTTATGAATGTAAAATCTTAATTTTGTCGTTTTATTACTACATTAAATTAATCGTTAAATATTAGTTAAAAAATGTGATAAAGGCTACTGTTTTTAACATTAAAAAATACTATTTATAGAAAGATAACGTTACTTAATAGAAGAAATTACTCTATCGTGTTAATGATATGTAAATTTAGCTCTATTTTGAAATAAATTCTGATCAAAAAGGAATGTTTTTTCCTATCTTATTGATAGGAAATATTCACGGGCTATATTGATTGAAAAAATATTGCATCGTTTTAACGCTGGATTTAACCGCCCATAAACGGTGCAGGGCAGTCGAAAGTGATACGTTGTTCAGTACTCGGGTGAGTGAGGGTAATGCTTGCCGCATGCAGTGCTAAACGCTGTGGAGAAAGCTGTTTACCAAACTCACTAGCATAAAAATCATCACCTACGATTGCATGGCCGATTTGTTGCATATGTACACGCAGTTGATGTGTTCTCCCTGTTAACGGTGTTAATTTTACTAGGGTGGTCTGCTTCTCTCTTTTGACTATTTCCCACTGTGTTTGTGAGTTTTTACCTAATTCAAAATCAACAATTTGGCGAGGGCGATTTTCCCAGTCACAACGAATCGGCAGATCTACAAGGCCAGTGTTTTTTTCGATAATGCCTTCGACACGTGCATAATAGGTTTTATCAATCACCTTTTGTTGGAATTGTCGGCCTATATGGCTTTGTGCCGATTTTCGCATCGCTAAAATAATTAAACCTGAAGTTGCTAAATCTAATCGATGTACCACACAAGCATTAGGCCAAATACGTAATAGTCGTAGTGCTAAACTATCTGAGTGTTTTTTCTCACGTCCCGGTACACTTAATAAACCTGCTGGTTTATTCAATACAACGATATCGTCATCTTGGTAAAGAATATCTAAGTAGGGGGCTTGTGGAGGATTGTAAACAAAATGTGGCATAGTTAAGGCCTATCTAGAGGGAGAAAAACTGACAGCTACCCGCTGTCAGTTTATTATTACGATTGGGTAGAAACGATAAATCGAATCGCATCAAGCTTGAGTTGAGTTTGATCTAATATCTGCTCAAAGTTGGCCTGTTGATCACGAATAAACTGGATTTCATCTTCTCGAATATTTGGATTAACCGCTTGTAATGCTTGTAATCTATCACGCTCACCTTGCAATGTTTGTTGCATATCTGTTTTAGCCTCTGAGAGTATATCTACCATGAGACTTTGCGCAGTGGGTAAAGCATCTTTAATTAATTGGTGAATTAAAGATTGTGATGTGCTGGTTATTTGACGACTAATATGTCGATTAATAGGCGTTAATTGACGGTCAAAACTGTCAAAAGTCACGCTTTGACCGAGATCTTTACCATTTTTGTCCAATAATAGACGAATAGGCGTTGTTGGTAAAAAACGACTGAGTTGGGCGTTGTCGGTATTCATCGCTTCAACCACATAGATAAGCTCTAGAAATGTTGAGGCGGGTGGCAGTGAGCTATTTTTAAGAATAGCCACAGAGGTAGTACCCGTATCGCTACTTAATATCATCTCCATACCCCCTAAAATCATTGGATGTTCCCAACTCAAGTAGTGAACATCATCTCGACTTAATGCGGTTTGACGATTAAAAGTAACGGTTGCTCCTTCTTCAGGTAAACCTGGGAAATCTGCTGTTAACATATGAGATGTTGGCTTGAGTACTAAACAGTGCTCACTTTGATCTTCTTGCTGCACACCGACTACATCAAAGAGTTGCAGTGCAAATGTGGTGAAGTCAGGCAGTTGGTCCGCTTCGGTAATGTCATCTAATAGATCACTTGGGTGTAATATGCCACTGGAGTTGATCTCAAGCAGACGATCTCGACCTTGCTCAAGTTGTATTTTTAATTTTTCGTTTTCAGTGCGTGTTGTCTGAATCAGCTTGGTAAATTCATCATTGCTGTTTTCACCCGTTGCTAACAGATTAATTAATTGCTCTTTTACTATCTCATAAACAGTATGACCCGTCGGGGTTGTTTGTGTAAAAGCGGATAATCCATTTTCATACCACTGTTGCAGATGCTCTTGTGCGGTATCTTTTAGATAAGGGGTGTAAATTTGAATATCACAGCGCTGTCCGATGCGATCAAGGCGACCGATACGTTGCTCTAGCAAATCTGGATTAATAGGCAGATCAAAAAGAACAAGGTGATGTGCGAATTGGAAATTACGACCTTCTGATCCTATTTCAGAGCAGATCATTACCTGTGCACCCTCTTCAACTTGTGCAAAGTAGGCTGCTGCTTTATCACGTTCAATCAGTGACAAACCTTCGTGAAAAACGGCTGCTTTAATTGCTTCACGACTGCGCAACGCTTCTTCAAGTGCTAACGCTGTTTCTGCTTGTGCTGCGATAATTAATATTTTTTCATCTTTAAACTGCAGTACAAGGTCAATTAACCAACTAATACGCGGATCAAAAGCGCACCATGAGTTAGTTGTTCCACCTTCAAAGGTTTGATACATCTGTTCTGGATAGAGTGCGCTAAATGCTTGCTCTTCAAGGGTGCCAGAAGGAAGCATTTTTGATACTTTCATTGCGGTTTTATATTGTGCTGGTAACTCTAATGCAATTGATTTTAAAATGCGTTTAGGAAAACCTTTTATAGCTGAGCGAGTATTACGGAATAATAGACGACCTGTGCCATGTCGGTCTAATAGATTAGTGATCAGTTCGCGCTCAGCTTGTTTGCGCTCTTCATTTTCAGGAGGCAGATCATCAATTACCCTTAATAGGGGTTGTACATCTTGCTCACTAAGCAGATCGGTAATGCTATTTTGTGCTTCATCATCGAGAGGTTGGTTATCGAGCAGTTGATTTACTGCATCAGCAACAGGTTTATAACCCGCTTCTTCGTCTATAAATTTTTGGTAATCATAAAAACGGCTTGGATCTAATAGACGTAAACGCGCAAAATGGCTTTCACGGCCAAGTTGATCGGGCGTTGCAGTTAACAGTAAAACCCCGGGTGTTTGTTTTGCTAACGCTTCAATCACTTGATATTCACGACTTGGTTTCTCTTTGTCCCAGATAAGGTGATGTGCTTCATCAACAATGAGCAGATCCCATTCTGCTTCCAATGCATGTTCAAAGTGTATTTTTTTACGTAATAAATTGATGCTACATAAAACTAACTGTTCAGTTTCAAATGGATTCACTTCATCTAAGTAGGCTTCACTACAACGGCTATCATCAAAAATACTAAAATATAAATTAAAACGACGCATCATCTCTACTAGCCACTGATGCTGTAAATTTTCAGGCAATACAATTAAAACACGTTTTGCGCGACCAGTAATAAGTTGTTGATGGATGATCAATCCTGCTTCAATGGTTTTACCAAGACCGACTTCATCGGCTAATAAAATACGTGGGGCGTGACGTTTACCAACCTCTTCTGCGATATAAAACTGATGTGGAATAAGATCAACACGAGGTCCTAATAAACCGCGTAGATTAGACTTTTGCTGAGTATGTTGATTAATTAACGCTTTATAACGAAGTACAAAGCGATCAAATTTGTCTATTTGCCCAGCAAACAATTTATCTTGTGGTTTATTGAACTTAATAAAATTATTTAAAAAAGTCTCTTTTAACGTTGTTGATTCACCCGTTGCTAATAAAGTACCTATATAGGTTATAAGTTCCCCATCTTCTTCAACGTCAGTCACTAATATTTTAGATTCATCATGACTGACAATCTCGTCACCAATATTAAAACGTACACGCGTAATAGGCGCTTCGGCAATCGCGTAAAGGCGTTGTTCGCCAGAAGCTGCAAACAGCAGTGTCAACATGCGTCCTTCAATAGCGACGATAGTGCCTAATCCTAGTTCGGATTCTGCATCACTAATCCAACGTTGACCCAAAGAAAATGTCATAAAGTACCACTCAAAATAAAACGGGAAGAATAAAGGCGCGTAGTTTACCTAAATCACACCCTAATTTGCTAATCATAAAACTATAAATTTTAGACTTAATAAAACTAGCATATAAAGGAAGAAAAACTGTCATTGTTTGTTTTGTAAGCGAACAGTCGTTAAATACAAATAAAGTGTTGCCAAGGTGATTTAGATCCCTATAATGCGACCCCACAGACAAGGCAACTAACGCAAGTTACTAACCGAGTCCGAACCAACAAACTCAGTGAGTTTGAGCCAACAAAAACTTTTAAAGTAATTTAAAATAACATGTTGACAAGGTTCAAGGTTAGCGTATTATACGCACCTCGCCGAAAGGCGCGCTCTTTAACAATTTAATCAAACAATCTGTGTGAGCATTGATAGACGATTTCAAAAAAGTCCACTCTCCTCGTGAGAAGGGGACAAAAAGAATCAATATCAA
>NZ_ATUO01000009.1 GCF_000420245.1 Psychromonas hadalis ATCC BAA-638
AATAAACGGTAAAGTGAGAGTAATAGATAAGGTTTACCACATCCAGACCGTGAACGGTGCAATAGCGCATTTTAAGGGTTGGGTTAACGGAAAAATGAAAGGCGTAGCAACAAAGTATTTATCGAATTATCTTGCTTGGTTTAGGGAAAGCAACGCGAAGCTCAATAAACAAGAAATATTAGTCGCTGCCTATGGGTGACAACAGTGTTCTACAACAGAGCCTATTAAAAATACAAAAGGCCTCAAATAAGAGGCCTTTTAATTTTAGCTATTGGTTTAACGTTTTTAGCTATTTATAGGTCGTCAGCGTTTGCTGCTAGGTATTTTGCAACACCTTCAGGAGATGCTTCCATTGCAGGCTTGTCTTTAGCCCATTGTGCAGGACAAACTTCACCGTGCTCTTCGTGGAATTGCAGTGCATCAACCATGCGTAACATCTCATCAATGTTACGGCCTAGTGGAAGATCGTTAACCACTTGGTGACGTACAACACCCTTTTTGTCGATTAAGAAAGAACCACGTAACGCAACGCCTGCTTCTTCAAATTCTACGCCGTATGCTTGGCAAATTGTATGTTTCACATCAGCAACAAGTGGGTATTGAACTGCGCCGATACCACCGTCATTGATGGCAGTGTTACGCCATGCGTTATGCGAGAATTGAGAATCAATTGAAACACCAATCACTTCAACACCACGCGCTTGGAATTCACCAAAGCGTTTGTCGAATGCGATTAATTCAGAAGGACATACAAAGGTAAAATCAAGTGGGTAGAAAAAGATAACCGCTTCTTTACCTTTAGTGAACTCAGCAAAGTTAAAGTTATCTACGATGTCGCCATTACCTAGTACTGCGGCTGCTGTAAAGTCAGGTGCTTTTTTTGTTACTAATACCATGAGAATTTCCTATTAATAAAGAATGTTACAATCAGTTGGTTCGTGTTTATTTATACACGTAGCATGCAGGAAATGATAGGTGGAATCGAATTGTTTATATCAATTAGATTGATAGCTTATTCCTATCAATTGTTGGTAATTAAAAATTAATGACGATTAAAGTATCACCCTTATTGAGAAAATACTAATGAAATTATGGATAAGGCAGCCAAAACAATGGAAAAGCTAAAACCAAAAAATATCACCACGAAGTCACTACTCGACACAGAGAGCACGAAGACAATGCTGACAAAAGTCGGAAAAATCAAAGGGTCAGAGTCATTAATTTTTAATTTTTTTAACCTTCTTTTTTCTTCGTGCCTTCGTGGTTAATTATTTTTTGTGTTATGGGTTACGCCCAAACTTGGAGAAATCAGGTTTACGTTTTTCATTAAAGGCATTGCGCCCCTCTTGCGCCTCTTCGCTCATATAAAATAGCATAGTGGTATTACCTGCAAGCTCTTGTAAGCCTGCTTGACCATCACAGTCTGCATTGAGTGCCGCTTTTAAACAGCGTAGTGCCATTGGGCTATTTTGTAGGATTTCGCGACACCATTTGACCGTCTCTTTTTCTAAATCAGCAAGTGGCACAACAGTGTTGACGAGTCCCATATCAAGGGCTTCTTGTGCATCGTACATACGACACAGAAACCAAATTTCACGTGCTTTTTTCTGACCGACAATGCGTGCCATGTAACTTGCGCCCCAGCCACCATCAAAAGATCCCACCCTTGGGCCTGTTTGACCAAATTTTGCATTGTCAGCTGCTATCGTTAAATCACACATCATATGTAAAACATGACCGCCACCCACGGCATAACCTGCGACCATCGCGATAACAGGTTTGGGGCAGGTACGAATTTGACGTTGAAAATCAAGGACATTGAGGTGATGCCCGCCTTGTTCGTCTTTATAACCAGAATCACCACGCACACTTTGATCGCCACCTGAGCAGAAAGCAAGATCGCCTTCACCGGTTAAAATAATGACGCCAATTTTTGCATCGTAACGTGCATCACTCATTGCTTGCATCATCTCATTCACTGTTTTTGGACGAAAAGCGTTACGAATTTTGGGACGGTTAATGGTGATTTTAGCAATACCGTCCGCTTTAACATAAGTGATATCAGTAAATTCTAAGTCATTGTTTAACCATGTAATGGGTGCATAAAAATCGCTCATAAATCGCTCTTTTAGGTAAAGTTTTTTGAAATAAACGCCGCAAATTGTGTCGCGTTATATTGATGAATATTATGTCCTGCTCGTTCAAATTCGACCACGTTAATATTTGTTAGCTCATTAAGTTTACTTGAACCTTTTTTAAATTTTTTATCCTTTCCTCCATAACAGTAATGGATGGGTAACTGTGTTTTTTGCAAGTAGCTCAGGGAGTCTACTTGTTTACCAAGACTGGTTGCTAACAACATATTTGCTAAAGGCACACCGTAATTATTTAAGCGTTTACTGATAAGCATCTCTTTTTTTCGGTCGCTTAAATCGCTGAAAATATCTTGGTCATACCACTCAGAGAGTGTTTCGTTAATGCTTTGTATTGCAAATTTTCTTGCCCAACTATGATCCGACATAAAACGACGCTCTTTGGCCTGTTCATTGTCAAGTCCTGTGTGACTTGACTCCAGTAATAGTGCGATTAAACGCGGATCATGTTGTGTGCGTGCGTAATCCAATGCGATGCGACCACCGAGTGAGTAACCTATTAATGTGTATTCTTGTAGATTGAGATCGTCGAGTACATCTTTAATTAAATGATGGCAATGATTAAAGCCATCATGCAATGAGCTTTCCGTGCTCACTGACTTGCCGTGACCTGGCAAGTCAATGGCAACACAATGAAAATCATCTTTGAGTAATGTGATGGTTTCGCTCCAATCACTGCTACTGCCTAAAAAACCGTGTAAGAAAACCAGAGTGGGTTTGTTGTTACAACCTTGTTCTATTTTATGGAGTGGCATATTTTATTTGCTCTTTTAATTGTTCAAGTTGAATTGTGGTCTGCTGATTTTCTAAGGTTATCTCAATGAGTGAATGTTTTCTCTGTAAACATTGATTATAAATCGCTTTAAAATCGGCAAGTTGATTTGGATTGTGATAATCGATACAAAATTGATCACAACTTGCTTTAAAACTGAGACCGTGTGGAAGTTGATAAAAAGTCTGTTTTAGTTTTTCTGGCACGGGCAGTAGATTAAAAATAGCCCCCCCATCATTGTTGATAACAATAATAATAAAGGCTGTTTCAAGCTGCTTTAATAGTGCCAGTGAGTTTAAGTCATATAAAAATGAGTTATCACCAATTAACAGTGTGGTTATTTTTTTGCTGTTTTTAGCAATGCCTATGGTGGTTGCTAATAAACCATCAATGCCACTTGCACCTCGATTAGTGAAAATGTGCGCTTGGTTTGTATTCATCACCATATCAGTAAGGCGAATTGGCATACTGTTACCAATAAACAGTGGATTATCTGCGATTAACAAGGCATCTAACTGCTTAATAATGGTTATTTCACTTAAGGGTTGTTGTGCTAAAAAAGGCTCAACGACCTGTTTGGCTAACTGCTGATATGAGTGTTGAATGTTGTCAAACCAATCGCTTTTTATGACACTAAATTGCTGTACTTCTATCCACTGCGTGGCAGTGCAATTAAAGCGTTTATCGAGTTGATGATTTGCATCTATTCGTTGTTGGCTTTCATGTACCAAGTACAACGCACCATTGGCCTCTTTAATTAATAAAAGTAAACGTTTACTGACCAGTCGTTCCCCAAACTGAATGATTACATCTGCTTGTTGTAATTGTTTGTTGAAATTATCATTAATCAGTAACAGATCGTAATAAGCGAGATTGTTCTCTGCCCCCGATTGTGACGATTGAATATCGGCAAGCAGGGGGAACTGATGTGTTTTAGCAAATTGAACAACCGCTTTTGCCTCTTCTGTACAAGGTGTTTTAGCGAGAATAATTAATACTTTTTTGTCACTTAACGAATGTTCATTTGCCAGTTTGAACGTTTGACGATTAATATACTCTGTAAAAGGAAGGTTATTTTTTCTCCACTTTTTCAAACTGCTCAAATAATCACTGTAATCAACCATTTTCTCACTCGGATAGAGAGGCTCTGCAAAGGCAATATTAAAGTGAATGGGCGCAGGGTGGTTTTGTTGGCTATCTAAACCGTGATCAATTGTGGTGAGTAAATAATTAATATTGATCTCTGTGCTGGGTTGCACTATTTGACTGAAAAAAATGGGATAATTTGCAAATAGCCCTTGTTGATCAATCGCTTGATTTGCACCACAGTTGATAAGATCTGCCGGTCTATCTGCTGAGATGATAATTAACGGCAGGCCACTTTGTCGTGCTTCAATGACTGCGGGGTAAAGATTAGCAACGGCAGTGCCTGAAGTGGTAATAATTACCACGGGTCTTTGGCTTGATTGACATAAACCCAGTGCCAGAAAAGCTAATCCACGCTCATCAAAATGTAGGTGATGAGTGGCTTTTTTATGGTTAGCCACGGCAAGCGTTAAGGGCGTTGAGCGTGAACCTGGGGCAATACAAAAATCAGTAATACCATGACGTATTAACTCTTCAATAAAAAATGAAGCCCATAATAAGTTGATATTACTGGCGACAGCAGAGACAGTTGAGTTGGCAGAGCGTGCTTTTTTTTTGTTCATTAGTTGTCCTCTGTTTGGCTAATTATCTCTAAAACAGTATGGATTTTATTGTCAAGCTCCAGCCACTCTTGTTCCGCAATGGAGCCAGTGACAATACCCGCACCGGCAAAAAGTTTTATTTTGTTATTACTAATCAACGCGCTACGAATAGCGACACTAAAGTCACTTTTTTGCTCACTAATATAACCCACCGCACCTGCATACCAGCCCCGTAAATAGGGTTCATTATCATTAATAAATTGCAGAGCGGGCAATTTAGGAGAGCCACCTACAGCGGGTGTTGGGTGTAGTTTGTAAAGAAGATCTGCATCCGTTGTTTGTGGGGTTAATTGTGCATGAATAGGCACACAAAGGTGCTGTACATTATGCAGTTGCATTACTCTTGGCTGATCGCAAACAACATCGGCTTTTAAGCGTTTTAAGTTAGCAATAATAAATTCTTGTACCAAGTAATTTTCCCGATCAATTTTTTTGTCGGTGAGTAAGCTCTGTAATAAGATGGCATCTTCACGTGCATTGCGACCACGGTTTACTGTGCCTGCGAGTGCTTCTGTGTGTAGCTGGTTATTATGACGACTAAATAGACGTTCAGGAGAGCAACCGATAAAAATATAGTCTGCAGAGAATTGAAAACTAAAATGAAAGCTCGCGGGGTTGGCTATCTGCCACTGATAAAGTAGATCGCAGTGATTAATCGATTCACGGCAAACAAGTTCTGTTTGTCGTGATAGCACCACTTTAGGCAGTAGTGCTTTATATTCTATCGCGAGATCAACCAGTTCTGCCCACTGTTTTTTAGTGGGCAGATCGTGACGTGATAACAGTTCGGCATTCATATTTTGCAGTGCAACAGGGGGCTGTAGTTGGTCAATTAACGTTAAGCTTTGTGTTACCGAAAAGTGACTGTCAAAATGGCACGTTAATGTAAGTTTATTATCTTGTTCAATAAACTCAAGTGCGGGGCGAATAAAGCGTATCGCAGGAAAGTCTGGCCACTGCTCACCTTGTTGTTGGAACGCAAGCCCCCCATAATAACGTATATCACCCTTTACCTGTGGAATAGTCTCACTATCATCAATCGCGCCAAAGCAGACAATGGTTTGTAACAACTCTTTGTCTTGCCAATAGAGTGCAGGGAAAATAGTTTTTTGTGCTTTTAATAGCGCTAATAAGGGTTGTGATTCGAGTGTGATAAGTAAATTTTTATTGGGAAACTCTCCCTCAATCTCTCTAAAGTGTTGTAATTTTTTACGAATATTTTCAATCATTACATATACCCATGTACTAAACCGCTGTCTATATTTTTAAGTTAGATTTTGCTAATGTAGCGCGTAAATACCCATTAGCAATCAAGGTGCTGAGTTTTTCTCTTTGAATGATAACGGGTATATAGTCTTGTCACAATATAGAGTTGAATAATTAATGAAGAACCTTTCTGTTTGGTTAACTGCCTTACGTTTACGCACTTTACCACTTGCTACCGCTTCTATTATTGTCGCTGCTGGCATTGCTGTACATCATCAGATTTTCCAATTACCTATTTTCCTATTATCGCTTAGCACTGCTTTATTACTGCAAATCCTGTCAAATCTTGCTAATGATTATGGTGATGCAATAACAGGGGCGGATGATGAAAATCGCATTGGCCCATTGCGTGCGATGCAAACAGGAATCATTACACCTACTGCAATGAAAAAAGCGATACTGTTTACCACGTTACTTACTCTGCTCAGTGGCATTAGTTTGTTAATGGTTGCATTGGCAGGTGATCTGTTTAGCTGGTTACTTTTTTTAGGGTTAGGTTTGACCGCCATCATCGCCGCTATCACTTATACCATGGGCAAATTGCCTTATGGTTATCGTGCGTTAGGTGATATTGCTGTTTTTCTTTTTTTTGGTTTGCTCGGCGTGGTGGGCAGTTTTTACCTTTATGATCTGAGTTTTGATTGGTTATTGCTGTTGCCTGCATCAAGTATCGGTCTCTTATCGGCCGCCGTGTTAAACATTAATAATATGCGCGATCTGGAAAACGACCGAAAATATAATAAAACCACGCTGGTGGTTTTGTTTGGTCGAGCGCATGCTTTAAAATATCACCTCTTTATTATTTTGATAGCACCACTGCTTACTGCTTATTATTTATATCGCCTGCCTGAAACACAAACATGGCAATATATTTTTCTTTTAGCGATGAGCCCCCTGCTAAAAAGTTGTTTAGCACTTCATAATGTGATTAATGAAAAACAGCCCTCGGGTGAGCTGTTTAATGAGCAGTTAAAAAATACGGCCATTAGCACTTTTGTCTTTTCAATGTTATTTGCCTTGGTTTTAATTCCGCAATAGTCTATTTTTCAGATCTTAGCGTGAAATCCCTCATTTTTACTGAGTTCAACTAAAAATATGCTGAAAAAATCAACATATTTTTAGTTTTTTTCAAATTCTGTGTTCTGTTTAACAGAAAGATTGAGTATAATGCGCGCGGAATATTGACTACGATTTTTTACTAACAGAGTATAAAAAATGACAGAATTAAGTAAATACAGAAACATTGGTATTTTCGCGCACGTTGATGCGGGTAAAACCACAACCACAGAACGTATCCTAAAATTAACTGGCCAGATCCACAAAACTGGTGAAGTACATGACGGCGAATCTACAACTGACTTCATGGAACAGGAAGCTGAGCGCGGTATTACTATTCAGTCTGCAGCGGTAACTTGTTTCTGGAACGAGCACCGTTTAAACGTTATCGATACTCCTGGACACGTTGACTTCACTGTTGAAGTTTACCGTTCACTTAAAGTACTTGATGGTGGTATCGGTGTATTCTGTGGTTCTGGTGGTGTTGAACCACAATCAGAAACTAACTGGCGCTACGCGAATGACTCAAAAGTTGCACGTATTATCTTTGTAAACAAATTAGACCGTATGGGTGCTGATTTTTACCGTGTTGTTAAGCAAACTGAAACGGTTTTAGGTGCTAACCCACTTATCATGGTGCTACCAATCGGTATCGAAGATGAATTCGTAGGTGTTGTTGACTTGCTTACACGTAAAGCATGGATATGGGATGACTCAGGCGAGCCTGAAAACTACGAAATCACTGATGTGCCTGCGGACATGGTTGATAAAGTAGAAGAGTACCGTGAGCTGTTACTTGATACTGCGCTTGAGCAAGATGATGATCTACTTGAAGCTTACATGGAAGGCGATGAGCCATCTATAGAAGATATCAAACGTTGTATCCGTGCTGGTACACGTACAATGGACTTCTTCCCAACTTACTGTGGTTCTGCATTTAAAAACAAAGGTGTGCAAAACATTCTTAACGCTGTTGTTGATTACCTACCTTGTCCTACAGATGTTGATCCACAACCTCTTACAGACGAAGAAGGCGAGCCAAATGGTGAGTTTGCAATTGTTTCTACAGAAGAAACATTCAAAGCGTTAGCATTTAAAATCACTGATGACCGTTTTGGCGCACTGACTTTCGTTCGTATCTACTCAGGTACACTGAAGAAAGGCGATACCATCATGAACGCTGCCACAGGTAAAACTGAGCGTATTGGTCGTATGTGTGAAATGCAAGCGGATGAGCGTAAAGAGTTATCTTCAGCGCAAGCGGGTGACATTATCGCTATCGTTGGTATGAAAACTAACGTACAAACGGGTCACACATTATGTGATCCAAAAAATCCTGTTGTTTTAGAAGCAATGGTATTCCCTAACCCAGTGATCTCTATCTCTGTTACACCAAAAGATAAAGGTTCTACTGAGAAAATGGGTGTTGCTATCGGTAAAATGGTTGCAGAAGATCCAACATTTAAAGTTGAAACTGACATAGATTCAGGTGAAACAATCCTCTCGGGTATGGGTGAGCTTCACTTAGACATCAAAGTAGATATCCTAAAACGTACCTACGGTGTTGAGTTAATTGTTGGTGAACCTCAAGTTGCTTACCGTGAAACGATCACGCAAGCGGTTGAAGATTCGTACACACATAAGAAACAATCTGGTGGTTCTGGTCAATTTGGTAAAATTGATTACAACATCAAACCAGGTGAGCCAGGCACTGGTTTCGTATTCAAATCTACCGTTACTGGTGGTAACGTACCAAAAGAGTTCTTCCCAGCGATTGAGAAAGGCTTTAAAGGCATGATGGATAACGGTGTACTAGCGGGCTTCCCTGTACTTGACGTTGAAATCGAATTGACTGATGGTGGTTTCCATGCCGTGGATTCATCTGCAGTTGCATTTGAATTAGCAGCACGTGGTGCATTCCGTCAGTCTATCCCTAAAGCGGGTGCACAACTTCTTGAGCCTATCATGGCTGTAGACGTGTTCACTCCAGATGATCACGTTGGTGATGTTATTGGTGACCTTAGCCGTCGTCGTGGCATGATCGCTGGTCAAGAAGCGGGTGTTACAGGTGTTCGTATTAAAGCTGACGTACCTCTTTCAGAGATGTTTGGTTACATCGGTTCTTTACGTACAATGACATCAGGCCGTGGTCAGTTCTCTATGGAGTTCAAAAACTACATGCCTTGTCCTGCTTCTGTTGCAGAAGGCGTGATTGAGAAAGTGAAAGAAGAGAAAGAAGCCGCTAGAAAGAAATAAGTTTTCTTAACTAGCTAAGGATCGGCTTCAAAAGTACTTGCGCTTTTGTTTTCAAAATAACCAGTAATTTCAGGTTTCTTGAAAATAATTAAGGATCGGCTTCAAAATTACTTGTGCTTTTGTTTTCAAAATAACCAGTAATTTCAGGTTTTTTGAAAAGAATTTAGCGCAAGTTATTGTGTAACGATTCCTAAATCTTCTAAAGCCCTAACGATGAAAATTGTTAGGGCTTTTTTGTACCTGAAGTTTATTAATGTTTGGGTATTAAATTCAGTTTTTTACGTACAATGTTGCAGGGCGAATTAGACGGCAGTCTAGTGTTATGAGCGGAGGAACTCTGAGACTCCTTTGGTGGTCAGTTCTCTATGGCATTCAAAAATATCATGTTGTATCAGCTTGTCAATTAAAGTAAGGTGTAAGTTTTTTGTTAGGTGAAATATTAGTTTTCATTATAGATATCAAAACTAACTGTTAATCCTGCCTCACAACGCTGAACAACCTTTTCACCTAACCTCTCTTTAAGTAACGCCTGTGCTTCTTTACCTGTGCAATGGCCGGGGTAGAGTTGTTTGAGCTGTAATGATTGTAAAAAATCAGCACTGTGTTGTAAACGTTCTGAACGGGCATTGTGTAGATGTAGCCCACCTAAAATAGTATGGATCTGTTGTGTTGAAGATTGTTTTTGAATCTTGGTTACGGTGTTTTCAATACCGGCATGACAGCAACCTGTGATGATAACGATGCCCTGTTTTGTATTTATCCATAGGCTTTGATCATCGAGTAACAGATCTTCTTTATCGGCTTGTTTATCTAAATAAAACGGACCACTGCATAATTCTAATGGTTGTTTTCTCTCTATTTGACCCGTTAAGTTAATCGCTGATGTTACCTGACTCGGCTGAGAATTTGCTTTAACTCTGCATAGCAAGGTGTTTTTAATGGCGGTAACTGCACTTTCTGATAGTGCGATATTACGAATGCCTCTTGCATCTATTGAGTAACGGGTTTGTAGGCAATCTGGATGTAGGTGTAAATTAGCATTCGGGTTATTTTTTAATAACCATTCAAGATTGCCTCCATGATCATAATGGCCATGACTTAAAATAATCTCATCTAGCCCAGTTAATTGAATACCTAATTTTTTTGCGTTGTAAAACAGTGCCTCATTTTGCCCTGCATCAAACAGGATACGTTGATTATTATGTTCAATTAAAACTGCAAAGCCATGCTCCGCTTGTAAGTCCCCACTTACGTTGTTATCCACTAAAACGGTAATAGTTAATCTCTCACTCATTTTTTGATCGCCTTTTTCATAAAACGTGCATCTGCTTTGACCATTAATTTATTTCCAACGTAGATTTCTGCTTTCACTTTATAGAGTATGAAGTAGTTTGAAATGACTTCTGCTTTGATCAGTAGTTCACTGTTAATCGGCACTTCATGTAAAAACCGGATGTTCATATCGGCGGTGACCGCTTCAATATTTTTATTGAAAACGACCTGACACATTGCGCCATCTAAAAGAACCGATAAAAAACCACCATGAAGGATTCCTTGGTAGCCTTGTTGATGACTATTACCTTTAAATAAAGCCCATGCATGATGATATTGATCGCTATAAAAATTAATTTTTAAACCTAATAAAGAGTGTGATCCACACACCATACAATGTTGATGACTTTGCTGTTTATTTATCGCGTTTAATCGCACCTCAGATGTTGTTTGACTTAAGTCAGTAATTTTTTGTTTTAACCTTTTTTTAGTCTGCATTTTGATACCTATGTAAAAATAGTAGTTGGCATATGCTAACTACTGGGTTAGCATATCATTGCTACTCATAAATAGGTAATTGAACTTGTTGTCAATCAAAGTACTTTACTCAGTTGCTCGCTCAGATACCAAGGTGAATTATCTATCGACATTGATAAAATGAAAATATTTAACAATGTGTTAGGAAGTTCGATTAACTGCCGACTGGAGCCGATTCACTTCACCACTTACTAAATTTTACACCTTAAATAATAATGAGTATTAAATGAGACCAAAAATAAAACGCCATATTTGTAAAAGTAATTGTGCAAAATTCAGGCTATTCAAACCCAATGGTATACCCGCATCTGAGCTTGAAAAAATTGAACTTGCTGAAGATGAATTCGAAGCGATGCGCCTTGTTGATCTTGAGCTACTAGCACAACAAGATGCAGCACTTCAAATGCAGGTTTCTCGGCAAACATTTGCCAATATTTTAAAAAGTGCACGCCAGAAAGTGAGTAATGCGTTGGTCAATGGACATGCGTTAGTATTAGGAAAAAAAGAATAATGGATAAATTAGAGTGTAAAACGTGTGCTGGGAAATTGACAAAAATCGGCAAAGTAAATTTGTATTGTCCCACATGTGAAGTCCACTATGGTGTAAAGAGTAACTGTAAAGTGTGTGCTGATGAACTTGAACGATTGGTTGCCTGTGGTGCTGTCGATTTTTGGTGTAACCAGTGTAATGAGTTAAAAAGTAAATCATCGGCCAATTATCAATTAATACCGTCTACCGATTATCAAATAACAGAGGAAAAATGATGACTTATGCAATTGCAATGACCGATAAAAAACTATCACACCACTTTTCAAAAGCGGAAATATTTAGTTTTTATGATGAACAAAATAGAGAGGTTGCTGTTTATAAAAATCCAGTCTTGGCCGTGTCTGGGTATTCTGGAAAGAGATTGCTTATCAACTTATTAAAAGAGCGTCAATGCCATACGGTGATTGTGCGCAAGATTGGTGAGAAAACCTTAGCTAAGTTACTTAATGCGGGTTTCAACGTGGTGCAAGGAAATACACGTAATAGCGTTGAACTGCTATTAAATAACGCTCGCTTAGATACACATCGTCTCACTGATCCATCACAAGGGGTAAAGAAAAAAACAAATTGTTGTGGCCATCATTAAGAATCGGCTTCAAAATTACTGCGCTTTTGTTTTCAAAATAACCAGTCATTTCAGGTTTTTTTACTGATGTCGATAGGTGTTATTTTTAGTCAGAAAAGAATAAAGGGCAGTTGTGGTGGCCTTGCGAGTGTGGGTATTGATAAAAGTTGTGACTGCGAGGATAGCTGTGAAGCATCGATTCGATTATATCAAATTCAGGAGCCTTCGCGTCAAACCAAAAAATAATTTAGTGAGCTTTAATTAGTTAAGGGAGTTATTGAAGCTCTGTTAAACTCATTTTTTGTTTTTTCTTGGTAACCATTATTAACTATTTTTTTATCCTGCTTTTACTGCCTTTTACTGCCTTTTACTGCTTTTTCAATGCAAGGGAATCAAACGAATCACTCATTTTATCAAGCTAAAAAGATGCTTGAGGGGGATGTTTATCAAAAGGATAAACAACGCACTACTCTCTATTGTGAAGCGCGTTTTAACGTAAACAAGCAGATACGTTTTCCTGAGGGTTTTACCACCAGTAAATATAAAAAACGTGCTAAAAAAGTAGAGTGGGAGCATGTTGTGCCTGCTGAAAACTTTGGTCGTCACTTTAAAGCGTGGCGAGAGGGGGATAAGCATTGTGTGACCAGTAAAGGAAAAGCTTATAAGGGACGACGCGGTGCAGAGAAAACCAATCAAAATTACCGTTTGATGCAAGCTGATATGTACAATTTATATCCCGCCATTGGTGCTGTGAATGCAAAACGTAGCAACTATAACTTCGTGATGTTAAAGGGTGATAAAAATAGTTTTGCTCGTTGCGCCATGAAAATTTCCAATCGAAAAGCAGAACCGCCAAAAAATACACGTGGCATGATCGCCCGTAGTTACCTTTATATGCATGAGAGTTATAAAAGATACAGTATGAGCCACCAGCAACATCAACTGATGAGTGCTTGGAATAAACAGTTTTCTGTTACGCCGTGGGAATGTTTACGCGCACAGCGCATTGCTAAGTTACAAGGTAATGAAAGTGCTATTTTAGTGAAAAACTGTACGTTAGCTGGTTTTAACTAAGAATAATTTCACGCACAAATCGACTGCCAAAGTAAGCAAGTGTAAGCAGTGACGAACCAACTATGGTGATATAAACCGTTAAGCGTCCACGCCACCCCTGTCTGAAGTGCCCCCATAATAGAACACCATAGATAACCCAAGCAATCAGTGAAAGTATTGCTTTATGTGCTTTGCCTTGTGCAAACATATCTTCTAAAAAGATAAACCCCGTTAATAGCGTACAACTGAGCAGAATAAAACCGATAAAAATAAACTGAAACAAGCTTTTTTCAAGGGTCATCATGGGGGGCATATTGATTTTAGTGAGTGGTAATTTATGGTTTTTTAAGCGGTAATCTAAGTAAGCAAGTTGTAGCGCTAGTAGGCTTGCGATACTCAGTATTGAATAAGCAAGTAGTGCAAAAATAATGTGTGCTCCGACTTGTGGATGTGTTTCTAAATGGGTCACAAAATGGCTCGGAAGATAGCTTGCGGCAACAAAGTTCAGTGCGCTAAAACCATATACGATAGGTAACAGTACACCTGTATTTAAACGTTTACTGGCTAATGTACTGAGTAGCGAGATAATAAAAGTGACCAAGGAAACAACATTTAAGATTTGTAGATCTTGTCCATTAACGGTAAATAGGTGCTGGTATAACCAAAACGTATGTGTTGTTAACGCCACAACAATAAAGCTAACAAAGCTGTTTGAGAGTGTTTTTCTTGAAGAAAGTAGCTGATTGCTGGCAACCATAGCCGCCACTACATAAAAAATCCCACTTATTAATGCTAAATAATCCATATCTACCTTTCTACCTATTTCATATAAGTACTTAATTATATGCAAATTTGAGCAGATGAGAAGTTAATACTACTTTGAAAGTTAATGTTGAGTATAATATTGCACATTCTATTTTAATTTTTAGCAGTGAGAGCCAAGCATGTTTGAGAATTTAACTGACCGATTGTCGAAAACCTTAAAAACGATCAGTGGTAAAGGCCGCTTAACAGAAGACAATATCAAAGCAACGCTACGTGAAGTGCGTATGGCGCTATTAGAAGCTGATGTTGCTTTGCCTGTGGTACGTGATTTTATTAAAGCGGTAAAAAAACGTGCTGTTGGCCGTGAAGTCACTAAAACATTAAATCCTGGTCAGGCTTTCCTAAAAATTGTTCAAACTGAACTTGAATCGGCAATGGGTGAAGTAAATGAATCACTAAATCTTGCCATGCAGCCACCTGCTATTTTATTAATGGCGGGTTTACAAGGTGCGGGCAAAACAACCACGGTTGCAAAACTAGCGCGCTTATTAAAAAACAAAGAGAAAAAGTCGGTATTAGTTGTGAGTGCCGATATCTACCGTCCTGCTGCCATTAAACAGTTAGAAACGTTAGCGGGCGAAGTTGATGTTGAGTTTTTCCCGAGTGATATTACCCAAAAGCCGATTGATATTGCCAACGCGGCGATAGATCATGCGAAAAAGAAATTTATCGATGTGGTGATAGTCGATACCGCAGGTCGTTTACATGTAGATGGCGCAATGATGGATGAGCTTATCGACCTTCATGCTGCAATCAACCCAATTGAAACCTTGTTTGTTGTTGATGCAATGACCGGACAAGATGCTGCTAATACAGCCAAAGCCTTTAATGAAGCATTGCCGTTAACCGGTATTATCTTAACGAAAGCCGATGGTGATGCGCGTGGTGGTGCCGCGCTTTCTATTCGCCATATTACGGGTAAACCGATTAAGTTTATCGGCATGGGCGAAAAAGTGGATGCGTTAGAAGCATTCCACCCAGACAGAATCGCTTCTCGTATTTTAGGCATGGGTGACATGCTTACTTTAATTGAAGATCTTGAGCAAAAAGTTGATAAGAAAAAAGCTGAGAAATTGGTTAAAAAACTCAAGAAAGGCAAAGGGTTTGATCTTGAAGATTTTCGTGATCAACTGGTACAAATGAAAGATATGGGTGGCATGGCTGGCATGATGGATAAGCTGCCAGGCATGGGACAAGTCTCTGATACAATGAAAGAGCAAGTGAATGATAAAGCCACCAATCAAATGGAAGCAATTATTAACTCAATGACTAAAAAAGAGCGTAGTAAACCTGAAATCATTAAAGGCGGTCGTAAGCGTCGTATTGCCACGGGCTCTGGTACACAGATTCAAGATGTAAATAAACTACTTAAACAGTTTACTCAGATGCAAAAAATGATGAAGAAGATGTCTGGCAAAGGCGGTATGCGTAAAATGATGTCTGGTATGCAAGGCATGTTAGGTGGCGCTGGTGGCATGGGCGCAATGGGTGGTGCGGTGCCTCCTGGGTTGGGCGGTTTTAGAAAAAGATAGCGTCGTTTCCACATTAATAATTTAAAAGCCAGATGATTTTTATCTGGCTTTTTGTTTTATAGTACTTCGTTTTAGTGCCGATATTTTAATCAAAAGTGTGATTTTGATTGTTATTTTCGCGTAAAAGAGTATGATTCTGCAGCTTTCTACAAAAGCAGGCGGTCAGCATTTGCTGACTAATTATACGTTTAACAATATATAGAGGACGATATGGTAACTATTCGTTTAGCTCGTGGCGGCCAAAAAAAGCGCCCATTCTACCAAGTGGTAGTAACTGATAGCCGTAACGCACGTGACGGTCGCTTCATCGAGAAAGTGGGTTTCTTTAACCCAACAGCTCAAGGTAAAGCAGAAAAATTACGTTTAGATACAGATCGCATTGACCACTGGGTTGCACTTGGTGCACAGCTTAGTGATCGTGTAGCTAAATTAGTAAAAGATAACGCAAAAGTAGCTGCATAATTGCAGTTAGGTGAGGAGAAAAAGGTGAGCAACATAGCAGAGCCAATTGTAATCGGGAAGTTTGGTGCCGTTCACGGTATTAAAGGCTGGTTAAAAATTCACTCCTACACCGATGATGCTGAAAGTATTTTTCAATATCAGCCATTGTTAATGAAATACCAAGGGCAACTTCAAGCGGTGAATATCACTGAGTGGAAACGTCATAGTGGTACTTTTGTTGCAAAGATAAAAAGCTTTGATGTACGCGAAGAGTCACAAGCCCTTGTGGGCATTGAACTTCTTGTGAGCGAAGAAGAACTTCCTGAACTGGAAGATGATTTTTATTGGCGTGATTTGATCGGGTGTCAGGTACATACTGACCAAGGTTATCATTTAGGTGTTGTCACCGACATGATGGAAACTGGCTCTAAAGATGTGCTGGTGGTTAAAGCTAACTCGAACGATGCTTTTGGACAAAAAGAGCGGTTAATTCCGTTTATTAAAGAGCAGGTAGTATCGAATGTCGATATTGCAGGCAAACTAATTACAGTTAATTGGGAACCTGATTTCTGATTACCCTAGGAGAAAAGCGATGTGGATTGGGGTTATAAGCCTCTTCCCGGAGATGTTTCGGGCCATTAGCGAAAATGGGGTAACAGGTCGAGCGATTAAAAATAATCTGCTTTCTATTCAATGTTGGAATCCTCGTGATTTCACAGCGGATAAACATAGAACGGTCGATGATCGTCCCTATGGTGGTGGTCCGGGTATGTTGATGATGGTGCAACCTTTACGGGATGCTATCAAAGCAGCAAAACAGGCCGCTAATGAAGCAGGGCATGAGGCAAAGGTAATTTATCTTTCTCCTCAAGGTAGACGTTTAGACCATAATGGTGCACAGCAGTTATCGTCTAACGCGCAAGCGTTGATTTTAGTTGCTGGACGTTATGAAGGCATAGACGAACGCATAATTGAAAGCTTAATCGACGAAGAGTGGTCGGTAGGTGATTATGTGTTAAGTGGTGGTGAGCTACCAGCGATGGTCTTAATTGATGCTGTGGTACGTTTTGTACCGGGTGTTTTAGGTCACGCATTATCAGCTGAGCAAGACTCATTTGCGGATGGGTTGCTTGATTGTCCTCACTACACACGGCCAGAGGAATTAGACGGAAAAACCGTACCGAGTGTTTTATTAAGTGGTGATCATGAAAAAATTCGTCTTTGGCGATTGAAACAGTCACTACAACGCACGAAACAAAGAAGACCCGATCTATTAAATGGTCTAGCTCTGACTGACGAGCAAGTAAAACTACTTGCTGCTCTGGAAAGTGACTCCCACTGACTAGCGATGTTATTGGCTAACTAGATAAAAAAGGTATTAAAATGAGCAATATTATACAAGCAATTAATGACGAACAGTTACGTACTGATATCCCTGCGTTCGCGCAAGGTGATACTGTGATTGTACGTGTTCGCGTAAAAGAGGGTGATAAAGAGCGTCTTCAAGCATTTGAAGGTGTTGTAATCGCTAAGCGTAACCGTGGTCTACACTCAAACTTCACCGTTCGTAAAATGTCGGGCAGTGAAGGTGTTGAACGTGTATTCCAAACACATAGCCCACTTGTAGGAAGCGTTGAAGTTAAACGTCGTGGTGTGGTTCGCCAAGCTAAACTTTACTACTTACGTGAACTTACTGGTAAGGCTGCTCGTATTAAAGAGAAGCTTGGTAAAAAGAAATAATCTTTTTACCTAATCAATACCTTCATCAATTTTAATTTAAGCTTTAAATTGAATTTTACACCAGTAAAAATCAACTGCTTACATGTAAAAATGTAGCCAAAATGGGTTAGTTTCCAGTTTGGCTAAGGTGTTGATAATTGTAAGTAATACCGTTTAGGTATCGAAAAAGGCTCGCATTTGCGGGTCTTTTTTTTAACTATTAACGCATGAGGGAACGATGCAACAGATAAAGCGTTATCTACTTATCTCTGTTGGTTTTACCAGTGTCCTGTTGGGCATTATTGGTGTTTTTTTACCGCTACTACCTACTACTCCTTTCTTTATTTTGGCACTCAGCTGTTTTGCGCGAAGCTCAACACACTTTCATCAGAAATTATTAACAACGCCCTATATCGGCCAGTTATTGGCGGATTGGGAAACAGATAAAAAAATAGATAAACAGCGGAAAAAGCAGATTATGTTGTTGGTTATCGGTAGTTTTACTTTTTCTATTTTCATATTAACAGGGCGGATTTATCTGCAATTGATGTTGATTTCTACACTGTTTATCTTACTTTTTTTTATTCAGCGTATTGATGAGAAGTAAGCTAACTTTAATGTTTATCTATCTACTTAGGGGGTAATTTCCTCGTGTTGACGTTATGTATTATTTATTAAAATTACACTTTAAATGCACTATTGACTATTGATTTACTAATCTTTGCTAGTATGCTGTCGGCTTTGTTATGAGAAGTTAATTACTTCTTTTCCTACTGCACTTGTAAATGGAATTAATATGTTTTATCGAATAAATATTGTGTTAGGTTTAATAGCCGTTTTCTTTTTATCTGCTTGTTCATCTCCACAATTAGCAACACATCAATCCTTAATAAATACTAACTTACCAGATTTAATTACCGTCAATGATATAAATGGTAGTGATGATGCAACACATAGCTACCAAGTCTCACCAGATGGTAAAACATTAGCTTGGATAGGGCCGTTTTATAGCTCTAACTATATTGGTGGTCACTTATCGACTCTTTTTTATAAAAATTTAGCAACTGGAAGTGAAAATAATCTACGAGTATGGGCTGGTTATTATAATTGGATGCCAGGCAGCAAAAAAGTATATGCAGATCTTAGGCATCATAATGAGGTTTCAACACTTTATGTAATGGATCTTGAACACCCAAGTGATGAAAATAAACCTGTATTTGAATTAGCCGATACTCGTTTGTTTATTATCGACACCTTAAAAGATGATGTTAATCACATATTATTTTCACATAATAATCGTGATAAAAAAGAGTTTGATTTATATAGACTAAATATCAATACTCAAAAAACGACTTTATTATATAAAAATACTAATAACATATCGGGTTACGTACTAGACCGAACGGTTAAAGAAGGTGCTGTATTTGCTTACATACAAGAAGGTAAAAAGATATTAGCAATTGATGGCTCTGTCTTATTTGATGCGGGTGAAAATGGAGTTGTCCAACAAGTTGAATATGATAAAAAAAGTAATGCATTATGGTTATTAGCAAATAACAACAGTGATAAAATACAGCTGTTAAAGCTAGATATAAGCAGCATGGCAGTTCAAGTTGTTGTCGCCGATGAAAATGTTGATATCAGTTATTATGGAATGGATGAAAAGTACCAACCTGCTGTGGTTGTTAGTCATCCTGGTTACCAAAAGTTTACTTTATTAGATAAGCGCTTTCAGCCTATTTTAGATAAGTTTAAAACTGCAGATAATGTTCGTGTAGATATAACCAGTTCTGATGATAAGAGAGAGTTATTCACTATCATCAAATATACTGATTTTGGCTCTGAAACTTATTTATATGATCTTCGGGACGATAGTAGTGAGTTATTATCAGAAAGTCGATCACTGGCTTTTTCTGAAAAACTTTCTTTAAGAGAGCCTATCCAATTTACAAGTCGTGATGGTTTAACTGTTAATGGATACATTACTAAACCAAATGGCGTTGAAGCTAAAAATTTACCAATGGTATTATTAGTACATGGCGGTCCAATGTTTAGGGATTATTGGAGCTACAGTCAAGAAGTACAGCTGTTAGCAAATCGAGGTTATGCGGTATTACAGATTAACTATAGAGGCTCCGTAGGTTACGGAAAAAAATTCTTTGAAGCTGGTTTTGGTGAGTTCTCAAAAGCAATGCATAATGATCTTATTGATGGTGTAGATTGGGCTATTCAGGAAGGTATTGCAGATCCGAAGAAGGTCGCAATTATGGGGGCAAGTTATGGTGGATATGCAACACTCGTGGGCATGACTAAAACGCCAGAAAAATTTGCTTGTGGCGTAGATATATTTGGAATGTCAGATATTGAGCTTATGAGTAAAAACTTTCCTGTGCACTGGGAAGCGTACCGACCTATTTGGGATAAATATATTGGAAGCCATACTGATTCGGTGGAGCTTAAAGCAATGCGTGAAGCTTCACCAATTAATTATGTTGAAAAAATACAAGCACCTATATTAGTTATTCAAGGTAGTAAGGATATTCGTGTCATTCCTGCGCAATCACGTGAATTTGTAAAAAAAGCCATCGCAGCAGGAAAAGACATTCAATATTGGGAGATGACGGGGGTTGGGCATAATTATGGAGATCAATATAATCAGGAAAAATTACGCAGTAAAGTAGATAATTTTTTTGCTCAATGTCTTGGCGGACAAAGTGCAGGGTAATTTTATACCAACCTCAATAATTAACTGATCCTCTTTTTTAGGAAGTGTCATTTTGGCTACGCCAGTGGTAAAAATAAAATTCACTCCTCTCAAAAAAAGTAGAAATTTAATGAGAATTTATATTCTATAAAAAAATCCCATATTATTTGTGGGATTTTTAATATTTTAAGTTTAGGTTATTTTGTACTTTCAATATAAGCATTAAAAACAGGAAGAGTGATCGTAAAGCGCGTAAATTTATTTGGCTCGGATTCAACCTCTATCATGCCACCATGACGTTTGATTATTTGTGAGCAGATAGTCAGTCCAATACCTAACCCAAAATTCCCCTCTCGCTTACTGGTGTAATTAAGTTCAAATATCTTATCTAAAACTTTTTGAGGCATACCTGGGCCGTTATCTTCAATGATTACTTGTACCTTAGGCGACTCATCATAGGGTAAGTAGAGTGTGGATATTTTTAAACTCCCTTTACCTTCTGTTGCATCAATTGCATTGGCGATGATATTGGTCCATACCTGCTCTAATTCGATGGGATGACACTCTATTTGTGGGAGTTGTTGGTATTCTTTAATCACTTGGTAATTTTTGAGTTTATTTTCAAAGATGACCAGTGTTTCCTCTAATCCTTCATGGATATCCGTCGGTGCAGAAACGGCACTGTCTTGACCTGCATAATGTTTTAAGCTTTTGACCAGATCAGCGATGCGGGTTGCACAAGCATTACTGTTACGCAAAATAGTGCCTGCTTGGTGGTACTGATTAAGCAAGGTGACGGTTTGTGCAAAATCACGGCCATTTTCCAGTGGAATATCAACCCTATCAAGATGCATCTTGACCAGTTTTTTAGCCAATTTTTTATCGTTAACGCGACTTAATAGTTTCTTAGTACGTGCGCGAAGCTCTGATGTTGAAAGTGGGATCACTGTTAATCCTTGCTGTAACGTTTGTTGAGCAAGTTGAGAAAACGCACTTTTGCTATCATGGCGAAGCAATGTAGATATCAATCCAATCAGTGTATCTGAGCCTCTCAAAATAGCAGCAACGGGGTTGTTGAGTTCATGGGCGACCCCGGTAACTAATTGTCCTAATACCGCCATTTTTTCACTTTCAATCAACTGGTTGTGAGCCGCATCTAATGATTGTAGCGTTTCTTGTAGCGCTAGCTCGGTGGAGATGCTGTGTTGTAGGCGTCGGTTAAAATTACGTAATAATAAGTTGGTAAAAGGGGCAAGTAACACTGCATTAGACTGCATGATTTGCGAAAAAATAGCGTTATCAACCTTTAATACCTCTGTTTTGACTAATGTGATACCGGTGCTAAAAGCCGCCTCTTCGGTTAAAAAGGACATGCCACCTACCATGCTACCTGCTTGCATGATGGTGATATCTTGCGTTTCACCTTGGGCATTACGCTTTTTAAGCAGTACCTCCCCTTTGCTAATGAACCACAAAAAGCGATTTTTTTCCCCTTCTCGGGTAAGGATATGGTTAGCACGGTAAACGCGACGTACCTTATGTTCATCGTTATTTTCTAATATATTATACAAGGACTTAATCACTAAATTAGAGAGTTCAGCATCACTATACAGTGAGTAATCGAGGAATTTATCTTGAAATTCTGCACGCGATGCAGATTCGTTATTGCCCAACAAGCAGGTTTTATTAAGGATCTGATCTTTTTTTGAAAGTTGTTTTTGCTGATGGTGGGTAATTCGATAATTGCTCATTTGTGTTTGAACAAGCTGTTTAAGCAACTCTTTTTGATAAGGTAATTGTAAAAAATAGTCTATATGCCCTTGATTGATGCAGTCCGTTAATTGTTTCACACAAGGATCTTGTGCATACACAACTTTGCGGATGAGCTGGCATTGAGAATGCTTGAAAAGAGCAAGCGCATCCCCATCAACAAGGTGTTGCGCAGTGAGGATTAAGGCAAATTCTTCACTTTTTTGGAATATTAATAATTGTGCCTCTTTGAGCGTGCATGCTTCAACAATCTTGAGCGTTGCACTTAATGGCAGTAAATCTTGTTTAATCTGGGCAAGTCGTTGTATATCACTATCAACACATAACAGGGTCAACATCACTGATACTCCATGGGTAGAAAAATAGTATAACCCGATTGTTTTATCTTCCTATGATATTTATCAATCGTTGCAATTGTTAAGCTCTAAAAGTGTGATAACCTTATTGTTTTCCAAGTTTTATAAAATAGAGAGAGTATATGAAAATAACATTACCCGAATATGAGCAAGCACAAGTATTAGTGGTTGGCGATGTTATGTTAGATCGTTATTGGCACGGTCCAACAGAGCGTATCTCTCCAGAAGCGCCCGTACCGGTGGTTAGAGTGGAACAAATTGAGGAGCGTCCCGGTGGTGCTGCCAACGTTGCTTTGAATGTGGCTGCGTTAGGTGCTAAAGCCCATTTAATTGGTTTAGTGGGTAATGATGAAGCCGCCAGTGCATTAGTAAAAGGGCTTGAATCCGTTCATGTCACCACAGACTTTGTTCGTGTTGATAACTTCCCAACCATTACTAAATTACGTGTATTAAGTCGTCATCAACAACTATTACGTTTAGATTTTGAAGAACGTTTTCATGATGTTGACAGCGCGCCTATTTTAGAAAAGATGCAAGCGGGGTTAATGGCGAATAACAGTGTGGTTATTTTTTCTGATTATGACAAAGGTTCATTGGCTGATGTACAAAAAATGATTCAACTTGCTAAAAAACACAAGGCAAAAGTATTAGTCGATCCGAAAGGCTCTGATTTTGAAAAGTACCGCGGTGCAACATTATTAACACCTAATCTTGCTGAATTTGAGGCGGTGGTAGGTCATTGTAAAACTGATCAACAGCTTGTTGAACGCGCACTGCAAGTGGTTAAGCAGTTTGATTTAGAAGCGTTATTAGTAACACGCAGTGAAAATGGTATGACCTTAGTGCGTGAGGGTGTTGAACCTTTCCATCTAGCAACACAAGCGCAGGAGGTTTATGACGTAACAGGGGCGGGTGATACCGTTATCTCTGTATTAGCAACCTCGTTGGCTGCCGGTAGCTCTTTTGAAGATGCGTGTACCCTTGCAAATGCAGGAGCGGGCGTGGTGGTGGGTAAAATTGGTACTTCAACAGTGAATACCATTGAGCTTGCTAATGCGGTTTATAGTCAACAAGAGATTGGTTTTGGTGTACTCACTGAAGAGCAGTTAAAACTTGCAGTGAAATTGGCACAACATCGTGGTGAAAAAGTGGTGATGACCAATGGTTGCTTTGATATTTTACATGCGGGTCATGTTTCTTATCTGAATACGGCACGTGAACAGGGTCAACGTTTAATTGTTGCGGTTAATAGCGACCAATCAGTACGTGACTTGAAAGGCTCTGGGCGCCCTGTAAATCCTGTGGATCGTCGCATGGCAGTACTTGCAGGGTTAGGTGCTGTGGATTGGGTGATTGAATTTACCGAAGATACACCACAACGTTTAATTACTCATATTTTACCTGATATGTTAGTCAAAGGTGGTGATTATAAAGTGGAAGAGATTGCGGGTGGTAAAGAAGTGATTGCCAATGGTGGTGAAGTGCGTGTATTGCAGTTTGAAGAGGGTTGCTCTACCACTGAAATTATCAAAACTATTCGTAATGAGCGATAAATAAAAACTAAAAAGGGGCAAATCGTTGCCCCTTATGTTTACTGATTTACAAGTCTAAATCTTAATTATGATTTCTTGTTATCAATTACTTCAAGCTCTGCTTTTGGATCAATCTCTACTAACCCTGCAGAAACATCCATAATATCCTGCTCAGATAACGTACCTGCTGAATATTTAAGCTGTAGCATGTTGATGATGTAGTCATAACGCGCATTTGCAAGCTGATTTTCAGAAGCGTATAAACTACGTGTTGCATCTAACACATCAACGATAGTACGTGTACCCACTTCAAAACCTGCTTCAGTTGCTTCTAGTGCACTATTTGATGATTTAACTGTTTGCTCATAAGCGCTAATTGAGCTTAATGAAGCACGTACATTGTTATAACCACTGTTAATTTGTGCTTCCGTGCTACGGAATGTTTGTACTAAATCTTCACTGGACATTACATAAGCGTACTGTGCCTGTTTAACACGTGAAGTGATTGCACCGCCAGTATAAAGTGGCACATTTAACTCAATACCAATAGAGCCGTTGCTCATATCGGTATCACGAATATCCATATCATAATCGTTGTTGTTATATCCAATACCCGCAGTAAAATCTAGCGTGGGTAGGTGTCCCGTTTCTGCTAGCTCGATTTGCATTTTAGCGAGCTCTTTAGAGATACGTTTACCGTGTAACTGTAAGTTATGTTCGAGGGCTTTATTGCGCCAAGATTTAACATCACCTTGTAGGTCTTGAGGATCAAATGTCTTAGTATTAAGGTAGGAGATATTTAAGACATCTTTCCCGGTTAATTCACGTAATACATAATAACTATTAGCGAGCTTATTCTCTGCAAAAATAAGATCCGCATTGGTACGGTCATATTCCGCTTGTGCTTCATGTACATCGGTAATGGCAATTAAACCCACATCAAAACGCTGTTTCGTTTGTTCAAGTTGACGTTCTACTGCACGCTTGTTGGCTTTTACCGATTTTACCGCTTCGTCTGCACGTAACACATCAAAATAAGCCGTTGATGAACGGAACAATAGGTCTTGTGCTGCATAGCCATAAATAGTGGCATATTGTGTTGCTTGCTTTTCTGCTAAATCAAGTTGTTGCCAATATGAACCATTGTATAATGACTGTGTTAAAGAGAGGTTTGCACCGTAATTTGAGTTACTTAAATTACTATCACTGGCCACAGTATATCCTGCGTTTAGACCAAACCCAACCTGTGGTAATAAAGCGGCATCAGCTTCATTTATCTTTTCTAAATAAAGGTCGTATTGTGCTTTGCTTTTAAGAATAATGGGATCTTTAATTTTGGCAGTTTGGTAAACTTGCAATAGATTGTCTGCGCTAACTGCAGAATGGAGGGTGCTTAAGGCGACTATTGAAGCGATAGAGAGTCGTTTGATCATCACAAAGGTTCCTGTTTGGCAATGCATAAGTTAGATTTAATCAGGCTATCATACAATTGCTTAAGTGTATTAAAAAATATGAAATAGTTATCTATAACAGAGAGGTTAACAGTAAATGAACGAACATTCACTTTTTGAAAGCGATCAATTAATAAATTATGGAAAAAAAGATCTACAAATTTTAGATAAACAACCTCTTTATAAAGGTTTCTTTCAATGTAATAAATACACGCTAAAACATAAGCTATTTGCGGGGGGGTGGAGCCCTGAAATTCAACGCGAGATTTTTGAACGCGGTCACGCAGCCGCCGTTCTACCTTATGATGTTAAAAATGACATGGTTGTTTTAATTGAACAATTCCGTTTTGGGGCGATTGATACAGATCAGTCTCCTTGGTTGTTAGAGTTGGTTGCTGGCATTATAGAACCGGGTGAACAGTCTGTTGATGTTATTCAGCGCGAAGCATTAGAGGAAGCGGGATTAACCATTCAATCCAGCCAGTTTATTCTTAATTGCCTGCTTAGTCCCGGCGGTTCAACCGAGCATGTTGATATCTTTATTGGCTCTGTAGATAGTACAAAAGCGGGTGGTTTACACGGTTTAGCAGAGGAGGGGGAAGATATTCGTGTGCATGTAGTGCCAAGAGAAACGGCTTATCAATGGGTGTTACAGGGGAAAATAAATAACTCTGCAACGGTGATTGCACTGCTATGGTTACAAATAAATAAAGATAAAGGCTTGAAATTATAAAATTAAATTCATTTGTACCTTAAATAAGGGGAATAAGTGAGGCATCACCCACATTTTTTATCATTAGTGCATATCCAACTGTTCACAAATGATAAAATTGTGGGCTTGCCTGATGATAGATGAAACGTTTGATTTATAATCAGTTTGACTTTTTTTTGAATAAATTAATGAATAAATAAATTAGGTGTTATGAACAGTCAGACCGTCCCATTAAAAGCAGATACACAAGGTAATTTAGCTTTTTTACAAATAACTGATACGCATCTATTTGCTGATAGAGACAAAGCGCTACTTGGCATTAAAACGGTGCAAAGCTTTGAAGCTGTGGTGCAACATGCTGGAAAATATAAGCAGTGTCAGGCGGTTTTATCAACGGGTGATCTGTCTCAAGATCACTCCGCGCAGTCCTATTTGGGTTTTAGCAAACACATAAAAACGTTAAACTTGCCTTGTTACTGGTTACCGGGTAACCACGATGTACAATCGGTGATGTTGCCCAATTTATTATCTGAAGGTCTGGCACAAACAACGCTGATTGAAAGTGAATATTGGCAAGTGATTTTACTTGATTCACAAGTTGAAGGTGTACCACATGGCTTCTTAAGTGCAGAGCAACTCGAATTCCTACAACAGGCACTGCAAAATAACCCGAATAAATACACGCTTATCTGTGTGCATCATCATGTGTTGCCTGTTGGTAGCGCGTGGCTTGATCAGCACATATTAAAAAACAGTCAGGCATTTTTAGAGGTGATCAAGCCCTTTGTAAATGTGCGTGCGGTCATTTCAGGTCATGTGCATCAAGAAGGTGACACCAACAAAAATGGCGTGCGTTTTATTACGACTCCTTCAACTTGTGTACAGTTCAAACCTAATAGTGATGATTTTGCACTAGACAGTGTTGCCCCTGGTTATCGTTACTTATCTTTAAAGGCAGATGGCACGCTGGAAACAGTGGTCGAAAGAATTAACCAAGATGCTTTTTCAGTGGATACAGATGCAACAGGATATTAATGACAAAGGTTCTGTTATCATTGCATGGGTTTCATAGTTCTCCTGCGTCACTCAAAGCGCAACAAATGGCAGTGTATTTAACAAAACATCACCCGGAAATAACCTTTATATGTCCACAATTACCCTGTTTACCAGAGCAGATGTGGCATCTCATTGAGTCTATTTTTGATACGCATAAAGATGATGATATTGCTATTGTCGGTAGCTCGTTAGGGGGATACCTTGCAACCAAGGTGGCCGACATCTACAAAACGCGTATTATTGTTGTTAATCCCGCCGTTACTCCTTATCTGTTATTGCAAATCTATGCTGGTGAGCAGACCCATCCTTATACTGGGCAAAAGTACCTGATAGATGATAATTATATGGCAGAGCTAAAAGCATTGGATGTCAAAAATGTCAGTCTAACAGCGCATTGTTGGGTACTTTTACAGCAGGGTGATGAGGTTTTGGATTATCAACAAGCACTGCATAAATATCAAGGTTGCAAAATAACCTGTGAAACAGGAGGAGACCACAGTTTTGTAGAGTTTGAGCGCTTTATTCCTGATATAATTAAATTTCTATTCTATTTTTAGTCCATTCCGCTGAATAAAGTGGTCAGAATTTGTGTAGGAAAAATAGTTAAGAGCAAGACGCGTAATTGAGTAATAGCAGGCTATTACGATTGAGTGCAACGAAGATATTAACTTTTTTAACAAGCAAAAATGACCCAATATTTAGGCGGACTGGTATTAGTCCATTCATTTTAAATAGGCATTCCCATGAGCGAGCAATACAATTCCGATTCCATTGAAGTATTAAACGGACTTGATCCTGTTCGTCATCGCCCGGGCATGTACACCGAAACAAGTCGCCCTAACCACCTTGCTCAAGAGGTAATAGACAACTCAGTCGATGAAGCACTTGCAGGTCATGCAACCTCTATACAAGTCATTCTACATGAAGATCAATCCTTAGAAGTTATCGATGATGGTCGTGGTATGCCGGTCGATATTCACCCCGAAGAAAAAATATCAGGTGTTGAACTTATTTTTTGTAAATTACATGCGGGTGGTAAGTTTTCGGGTAAAAGTTATGAGATATCGGGGGGACTACATGGTGTTGGTATTTCCGTAGTAAACGCACTGTCTACCCGTGTTGATGTACATATTCGCCGTGATGCGAAGGTTTATCATATCGCCTTTGAAAATGGTGATAAGGCTGAAGAGTTACACACAGTTGATACTTGTGGAAAACGTAATACGGGTACTAGTGTGCATTTTCATCCCGATCCAAAATACTTCGACAGTGCTAAATTCTCCGTTTCTCGTCTGTTACATTTACTGAAAGCCAAGGCTGTTTTATGTCCTGGTTTAATCATTAAATTCAAAGATAAAGTTAATAAGAATAGTTATGAATGGTGTTATCACGATGGTTTAAATGATTACCTTTTGGAAGCAGTCTCTGAAAATGAACTATTGCCTAGCACCCCTTTTATTGGTCAATTTAGTGCTAACCGTGAAACGGCAGAGTGGGCAGTGGTTTGGCTACCTGACGGTGGAGATTCTATTTCTGAAAGTTATGTGAATCTTATTCCGACTACCCAAGGCGGGACGCACGTTAATGGTTTTAGACAAGGCTTGTTAGATGCAATGCGTGAGTTTTGTGATATTCGTAATCTGCTACCGCGTGGTATTAAATTAACGCCTGAAGATATTTGGGACAAATGTGCATATATTCTCAGCATAAAAATTAAAGAACCACAATTTGCAGGGCAAACTAAGGAACGTTTATCATCGCGCCAGTGTGCCGCCTTTGTTTCTGGTGTGGTAAAAGATGCCTTTAGTTTATGGCTTAATGCAAACGTTAATGAAGCGGAAACATTAGCTGAATTCTGCATCAGCAATGCACAAATTCGTACTCGTAAAAGTAAAAAAGTGGCACGTAAAAAAATAACCCAAGGGCCTGCGTTACCCGGTAAATTAACCGATTGTTCTGGTAGCGATCCAACAGCGGGTGAGCTGTTTTTAGTGGAAGGTGATTCAGCGGGAGGCTCTGCAAAACAAGCGCGTGATCGTGAGTTTCAAGCTATTTTGCCGTTACGTGGGAAAATTAAAAATACTTGGGAAGATGACTCAGATGTCATTTTAAACTCAGAGGAGATCCATAATATTTCGATTGCCATTGGTATCGACCCTGCCTCTACCGATTTGTCTGGTCTGCGTTATGGGAAAATATGTATTTTAGCTGATGCCGATTCCGATGGCCTGCATATCGCAACACTGATTTGTGCCCTGTTTGTAAGGCATTTTCGCGCCGTGGTTGATGCAGGGCATTTTTATGTGGCAATGCCGCCTTTGTATCGCATCGATGTGGGTAAAGAGGTGTTTTATGCACTGGATGAAGATGAAAAAGAGGGCATTTTAGACCGTATCGAAGCAGAAAAAAAACGCGGTAAAGTGAATGTACAACGCTTTAAAGGATTGGGTGAAATGAACCCTGATCAACTTCGTGAAACCACTATGGACCCGAATACTCGTCGCTTAGTACAATTAACCACGGGCGATGCTGATGAAATGTTAGAGATGATGGACATGTTGCTGGCGAAAAAACGCGCGGGCGATAGAAAAGCATGGTTAGAAAGTAGTGGTGATATGCTGTCGGTAGATTAATATTTTCAATACAGAAATAAATGCTTTTTAAGTTTTAATAAACGCTTTAAACTACGCCTTTTTTGTGAACTCATGAAAGGCTCTCTATTTTGCATACTCTCGCGCAATTAAATGCTGGTGAATTGGCTGGCATTACACGTTTATCACTCTCTGAAAAACTCACTGAATTTCCTACTGCCATTTTTACACTCGCCGATAGTCTTGAAATTTTGGACCTGTCTCATAATCAGTTATCAACACTGCCTGATGAGATAACACAGTTACACAAATTGAAAATCATTTTTGCTTCGCATAACTGTTTCGAGACATTGCCTGAAGCACTCGGTCAATGTAAAAGTTTAGAGATGGTGGGGTTTAAATCGAATCAGATTAAAGTTGTGCCAGAGCAATCTTTACCAGAAAAATTACGCTGGTTGATTTTAACCGATAACCAAATTGAAACGCTACCAGAGAGTTTAGGTGAGCGTTCTCGTTTACAAAAATTAGCATTAGCGGGTAATCGTTTAAAGACACTACCAAGCACCCTACATCAATTGAAAAATCTTGAGCTATTACGACTCTCTGCGAATCAGTTAACAGTATGCCCTGATCAATTATTAAATCTACCTAAGCTTGCTTGGTTTGCCTTTGCGGGTAATCCATTTTGTCAATCAGATGTTGCTATTAAATCTGTACCTACTATTAAATCTGCAAGTTATACCCTAAAAAATGTATTAGGGCAGGGCGCTTCGGGTATTATTTATCAGGCTAGTTGGAATGCTTCACAGTCGCAATTTCCGACTGATATTGCGGTTAAGGTTTTTAAAGGGGAAGTGACCAGTGATGGCTATCCGCAAGATGAGTTACAAGCGTGTTTGAAGGTTGGTAACCATCCTAACTTAGTGCAATCGCTCGCACAGGTAGAGAAACCCGATACGCTTTCACTGATCATGGATTTGATCCCCGCACATTATAAAAACTTAGGTTTACCGCCCTGTTTACAAAGTTGTACGCGAGATACCTTTCCTGTGGGTTTTAGCTTATCGATTAAACAGATAGATAAGATTGTAAAACAGATGCAAGCGGTGTTTGAACACCTACACAAAAATCAGGTTTGCCATGGTGATCTTTACGCACATAATACTTTAGTGGATGAGCAGGCTAATATTATTTTTGGTGATTTTGGTGCTGCCAGTATGTACCACATGTTAACGGCGGAGCAACAACATAAAGTGAAAAAGATAGAGTTTCGTGCCTTACAGTATTTTACTGATGATCTACTTTCTGTTTGTGTTATTGAGGATAAGAAAGGTGAAGTTTACCAACAGTTAAAAATGTTGTCTTATTAAGTAAAAGTCACAAATTAAACATTTTTAATGTGGTTTTTATAGCCGTTAATAATGAAAATTGCTCTAAATGTAAACAAATGCTTAGCTTGTTGTGATTACCTTTAATAAACAATAATGTAATAAAGATAATTTCTGAATTTCTTCTATAGTCTATCTATTAAAATTATAAAAATAGGTCTATAAGGAATAGTATGGCTAATTTAAGTTTCACCCAAAAAATAACAGTAACTTCTGCAATTATTATTAGCATTGGCTTAATTATATTGTCGATTGTAAATTATGAAATAGTAAAGAAAAACACCCAAAATAATTTGCAAAATAATTTAGAGGAAACGTCAAAAACGGCTTCTATTAACATTGCTAATTGGTTAAATGGAAAATTACTCGCCATTCAATCTATCGCCGATGTGAGCGTTGATATTTCTAATGGGATGGATCGCTCTTTGCTGTCTATCGTTAAAAAGGCCAATAAATTCATTTACGTCTATGTTGCCAGTGAACAGGGGGCGATGGTGATGGATGATCCCGCGGAAGTCTTACCTGCCGATTATGATCCTAGATCACGTCCTTGGTATATTACCGCTAAAAAATTAGGTTCAGGATCTTTTACTGAGCCTTATCGTGATGCAACAACAGGGGATATGGTTATTTCTGGGCTAGCGCCTATTAAAAAGAATGGTCAGTTTATCGGGGTAAGTGCAGGAGATATATCATTAACTTACATTTCTAAAATGCTTAGTCACGTTGATTTTTCAAATACTGGACAAGTTTTTTTGGTGTCTAAAAGTGGCGATATTTTAGTTCATAATGACAGTCAAATGCAGGGTAAAAACCTCAGAGATATTTACCCTAATTATAATAATAGTTTGCTGGCTAATTTAACGGAGCAACAGCGCGCAGGAAAAGACTACCTTGTGGGTTATTATGCCATTAAAGGTGTGCCATCATTGGATTGGTACTTAGCCGTTGAAGTTGATCAAGATAAAGCCTTTGCATCGATGGATGAGATACGTAATAGCGCATTATTATTAACGCCTTTATCAGTCATTATTGCCATTATATTATTAACTTTTTTATTAAATCGTTTAACAAAACCTTTAAGAGAATTAAAAGTCGCTATGCAAGATATTGCAGAAGGTGATGCTGATTTAACGCAACGTTTAGTGCTAAATAGCCAAGACGAGCTAGGAGAATTGGCTAAATATTTTAATCGTTTTGTAGAAAATATTCACCTAATGATGCAAGACTTTAAAGTACAATCTGACGATATGAATGTTATTGCTCAGAAAATGAATGATATTTCAGAGCAAAGCAAACATGAGATGGGGCAACAACGTCAAGAAACTGAGCAGGTTGCAACTGCGGTGGCGGAAATGTCTGCTGCAGCCGCTGAGATTGCTATCAATGCACAGGGCGCAGCAGAAGCTGCTCGGGATGCAGATGAAGAAGGGTTAGTGATAAATCAGGTGGTTGAAGAGGCTATCTCTTCCATTCGAGGCTTGGCAGATAATCTTAGCTCAGCAGAAAAAGATATTGCCGATCTCGAAGTTGAGGTGGCGGGTATTAGTACCGTACTTGATGTTATTCGTGGCATTGCAGATCAAACTAACCTATTAGCACTAAATGCAGCAATAGAAGCCGCAAGAGCGGGAGAGCAAGGGCGAGGCTTTGCGGTTGTTGCCGATGAAGTAAGAAGTTTGGCGGGTAAAACTCAGGAAAGCACCAAAGAGATTCATGCTAAAATTGAAAGCTTACAAAATGGCGCCCATCGTGCTGTTGAATCAATGAAAAAGAGCCGTATCACCAGTGATATTAGTGTACAAAAATCGGGAGAAGCTGGTACATCGTTAGAGAAAATATCACAGTCTGTTTCACGTATTTCTGATATGAATTTACAGATTGCAACCGCTTCTGAAGAGCAAACTAACGTAACGGAAGAAATTGCGCGTAACATTACTAATATTTCTGACTCAACAGAAAGAACGTATGAAGGCGCTAACCAGACCGTACTAACTAGTCAGCAACTTTCTGATATTGGTGAAAATATTAATAAAGAGGTTAATAAGTTTATTATTTAGTGTTAATCAATACCTTCGATAAAATGGAAACTAACCCATTTTGGCTGACTTTTTTGCCTGTATATATTTGATTTGTATTGGTGTGAAATTCCATTTTAAGCTTAAATAAAAATTGGCGAAGGTATTGTTAATAACAAGCCATTATTAATTGAATAATGGTTAGCACCTCTTAGTTTCATCCATATTTTATTTCGCGTAATTAATTTTCTATAAGCCTCTTGAGGTTATTACTTAGATTCAAAAAATCAAATGCATAACTTGAATTTTTCATGCGTAATACTTCTTCACAACATTACTGTTTTTTGCATCCATAAGCGTTAAATTTACATTAAGTAATCTGCAAAACTGAGTATGGATTTAATGTAATTGATGCTTTCATTTAATGATGACGATAAAGCACGGATAGCTATTTAAATTCCTGACTTCTAACAGGATTGAGCGGTCGCTTTTATTTAACCCTGCCATGCTGGAATGTCTTGGAGCATTGTGCATATACAGAGAATAAGCAGAAATTGTTATGTATTTGAAAGGCTCTGTTCCATTTTGCTGTTGTCGCCACTACAACTACTTAAATTACAAAGAGTTATGGATAAAGCAAGTTAACGTAATCTCAACATTTACAAGGTGTTAGATTGAACAATAAAACCAGCAACATTGTTATGGAACAGAGCCATTTGCAATGAGTGATTAAAATAGAAAAAAACAGCTCAATTGAGCTGTTTTTTATGTGAGAGAAAGAGAATTAAGCTAAGGCTTTCGCATGAGCCGTAATGGCATCCGCCATCTCAGTAACTTCTTTAAGTACGGTGACAGAGCCTTCAACGACCTCTTTTACTAGTTCTAAATTTTCATTAATATCGGCAGCTACTGTGGTTTGTTCCTCGGCGGCTGACGCAATTTGATAGTTCATATCAGAAATATGATGCACTTTTTCAACGATGCCAGATAGTTTCGTGCCTGCTTGGGTTACTTGGTCAACCCCTGTATCAGCCTCTTTTACACTCTGGCCCATTAATGTTACCGCTTCTTGTGCACTTTTTTGTAATTGCTCAATCATGCCTTGTATTTCAACCGTTGCATCTTGGGTGCGTTTCGCAAGATTACGTACTTCATCAGCAACCACTGCAAATCCTCGACCCGCTTCACCTGCGCGCGCAGCTTCAATGGCTGCATTAAGCGCTAATAGGTTGGTTTGTTCTGAAATACTACGAATGGTATCAACGACGCTACCAATTCCCTCAACTTTAAGCTCAACATTATTTACCGCATCAGAAGAAGCGCCAATATTACTTGATAATGAATTAATGGTGGCAATCGTCGCATTAACAAATTGACTACCCTCTTGGGCAACATCGGATGCTTCAGTTGTTGATGCAGAGGCGCTACTTGCATTAGCTGCAACCTCTCTGACTGTTGCTGTCATCTCGTTCATTGCCGTGGCAAGTTGCTCTATTTGACCAAACTCCTCTTCCATTGAGTCGTTAATAATTTCCATACAGATACCTAAATGTTCTGCTACCTCGGTTAATTCTGCAACCTCTTTTTTCTTGATGTCAGCATCTTGTTGGTTACTGGCTACGCTATCACATAATAATCGCATCACCGCACCGGTTTCAGTCTTTGCTAAAGAGGTGGCGTAGTCGCCTAGGTTATGGTTTTTAATCGCTTCGGTAATTTGTTGTTGACTGTTTTCTAGCTGTTTCTTCTGTAAAAAAACACCAAAATATAAGATGGCAACAAAGCAGAGTAAAAAGAAGATGTCCAACCACAGAGGATCAGTGCTTGTGAATGCATTGCTCATTAAATTGTTAAAAACAAACAGTATTGCACCTAAAACGACTAAAGTAGTGGCTTTAGCGTTGAGTGATAATTCAGATATTTTTCTACTTAGCGTTGTTGGTTTTGATTGCGACATGTTAGTCCCTACGTAATTAATAAAATATTTATGCACAAAGCGTTACTGTCTTTTTTCTCTGTGCTTAAGTTGCAATAATACTCGATAAAGTCTAGAACGAGTTACTAAAAAAGGTAGTTAACTTGACAATAAAAAACAGAACTGTGAAGTTTGCTTGAATGTGGTTTTTTTGTCATATAATTGTTATTTTTGTACTTGCCAATATACATCTTTAAGTAAGGCTTGTTGTTTTGATTGTTGCAGGGCGTGTAAGAGGGAATCTTCTTTGCGTTTTATCCACTTAAAATACTCATACTGTACCGTGCTATCACTCTCGTCATGGGCTATTTCACTGATGATATTAATCATTGAAAATTCATTTAATCCTAGTTTTATATCTAGCCAAGGACGATGAAAAAGTTCACTTTTCTGTTTTGAAAGAACATGACCGAGACTCAACCCCGTTAACAAATTACTTTCCAGTAGACCTTGGTAGGAGAGGAACTGCTTAGCGCTAAGTATTTTGTCATTTTTAAGTGTATTGCTGACGTGTCCCCAAGCCTTATCAAGATGTTTACTTGAAAAAAGGGTGATGTTGTTGCTTTCTCCATCTGAGAAACTCTGTTTTTCAAGCTGAATTAACCACTGAGTAAAGGTTAATATAAACTGACAGTAACGGCTTGAGGTTAATAGCTCACCGATTGACTCATCGTTAGGCAGAGCTTCTTTTTGCAACGCTATGTTTTTAATCAGTGATTTAAATTTAGGTAATTTACGCAGGTAATAAGCTTTATTTTCTAGTAGGCGTAGTTGGATAAAGTATTCATCTAACCATGAAAATGAGCGTGCTAACCAGTGCAAATCTTCAATCCATGTGGCTTTATTCAGATCATCAAGTTCATTTTTAAACAGAATAATATTTTGATGCAGGAACTTAACTCCTTTTAAAAGTTCTTTGAGTGCCTGCCTTTCACCACTTTCAATAAAACAGTTTTCATGGTACTGAATCTGTTTTAAGCCATGTTGCATATTAATTAATAGAGCTTGTTGAATAGAATGCTTTGGGTTGATTTCTGAATGGCTGAGTTTTTTGACTTGGAAAGTGCTGTTATCAGTGAGCATGTAACCACGTTGGGCTTTGCTGACATTGCCTAAGCGAACATGAGGTAACTTTGCTATCTCGCTACCTAATATAAATAACTGTTTTTCATCACCTTTTACCAGCTCAAGTTCTACTTCGCAGAGTGATACTTTGCCTCGGTTGGTTGCAATGAAACCTACGTCATAAGCGACCTCGATTAACGTGCCTTCAGCCATTTCAATCAGCCATGTTTGGCGTTCAAAGTCAGTACTAAAAATAGGAGTAAGTTCGCTTTCCAACTGTTTTACATCACAATTATCTGGCCATATTTTACTTTTGAAACATGATAATTTCGGGCGTAATCCTTCGATTGGTTCATTATATTCTGGGCGTTGATGCAAACCGCCAATCACGCGTCCTGCTGTTTTGATGGTTTGTACTGATTTCCCCGCACAACTGCGTACTCGTAATCCCATATTAAATTGACGCAAACGACGGGTGGCTGTGTCAAAATAGACGTTATGTAAAAACTGTGTTTTATTAGAGATACAGTGGAATTTATTCAGTGTATTGTACAGATCGTCGGCAAATTTTGCGTTAAAGATGAATTTTAACTCTATTTCTATTTCCATAATTTTCTTGATAAACCTATCTACTTGGGCGTTGTATGTGATGATTACGTAATAATTTTATGAATTATACTAAATTCAGGTTCAATTGTGTTGAAAAGAAAGTTAACATGCGCCGCATATTTGTTGTTCAATTTGATCATTTAAATAAAAAGGTAAATTATGCCAGTTAATTCAATATTTGGAGTGTTTGCAAAATCTCCAATTAAACCGATTCAGATGCATATCGATAAAGTCGTTGCTTGTAGTGAGTTATTAATTCCATTTTTCCACGCCCTTGCTAAGCCTGATTGGGTTGAAGCGGAAAAAATGCGTAAAGCTATCTCTATGGCGGAAAAAGAAGCCGATGAGTTTAAACGTGAATTGCGTTTAAGCTTGCCCAAAGGTTTGTTTATGCCCATTGCGCGTGGTGATTTAATCGAGTTGGTTAATCGCCAAGATAAAATTGCGAATACTGCTAAAGATATTGCGGGGCGTCTGTATGGTCGAAAATTACAGATTCCTGATGAAATTTTTACTGATTTTATGGCCTATGTACAACGCAGTATTGATGCGGTGAAACAGGCGAATAAAGCCATTAATGAGCTAGATGAGTTACTTGAGACGGGGTTTAAAGGCCGCGAAGTGGATATTGTCACCAAGATGATTGCTGAGCTTGAGAGTATTGAAGATGATACAGACTCTTTGCAAATTCGTCTGCGTCGTAACTTACTGGCAATTGAACAACACTACAATCCTGTTGATGTGATGTTCTTATATCAAATCCTTGAATGGGTTGGCCATCTTGCTGACCATTCAGAGTTAATCGGTACGCAGCTTGAACTTATTCTTGCTCGTTCATAATATTCACTAGGAGTTAAACATGGATATTTTAGCAGTACATGGCGAAACATTAGTTATTTTTGCCGCTCTTGTTGGTTTTTTAATGGCATGGGGTATCGGTGCAAATGACGTTGCTAATGCAATGGGCACCTCGGTTGGCTCAAAAGCATTAACCATTAAACAAGCAATTATTATCGCCATGATCTTTGAGTTTGCAGGTGCTTACTTAGCGGGTGGTGAAGTTACGTCTACTATCCGTAACGGTATTATTGATGCAAGCTTTTATGTTGAGCAACCAGAACTACTGGTATTTGGTATGACGGCAGCATTATTAGCCGCGGGTACATGGCTTATTGTCGCTTCCTATTATGGCTGGCCTGTTTCAACCACTCACTCTATTGTTGGTGCGATTGTGGGCTTCTCAGCGGTCGGTGTGGGTATGGACAGTGTCATTTGGACAAAAGTAGGTGGCATCATTGGTAGTTGGATCATTACACCACTGATCTCGGGTATTATCGCTTACCTTATTTTTATGAGTTCACAAAAGCTTATTTTTAATACTAAAGATCCCATCGCTAATGCGAAAAAATATGTACCTCTGTACATGTTTATGGCGGGTTTCATGTTGTCGTTAGTGACCATTGTGAAAGGGCTAAAACACGTTGGTTTACACTTTTCAACGAGTGATGCGTTTCTTTTAGCTGCGCTTGTTGGTGCGATTGTTGCAATTATAGGTAAATTTTTTATAAGTCGCGTTAAGATTGATCCACAAGCAGATAAGAAGATGCACTTTGCGAATGTTGAAAAAATATTTGCGGTGTTGATGATCATAACCGCTTGTGCAATGGCGTTTGCTCATGGTTCAAACGATGTTGCAAATGCAATTGGGCCTTTGGCAGCCGTGGTTAGCATTGTTGGCCATAATGGTGAAATTGGCGCTACAGCAGATCTTGCATGGTGGATATTGCCATTAGGTGGCGTCGGTATTGTCTTAGGTTTGGCTATCTTTGGTAAGCGTGTCATGGCAACGATTGGTACAGGCATTACTCACTTAACACCAAGTCGTGGTTTTGCTGCAGAGCTTGCAGCTGCTTCTACCGTGGTCATTGCATCGGGTACGGGTTTACCTATCTCTACCACCCAAACGCTTGTTGGTGCGGTATTAGGTGTTGGTATGGCGCGTGGCATTGCCGCATTAAACTTAGGAGTCGTACGAAATATCGTTATCTCTTGGGTCGTCACTTTACCTATTGGTGCGGGTCTTTCGATAATATTCTTCTACATATTAAAAGCGATTTTCAGTTAAATTTTTTCGCTGATTAAATCAAAAAGAGAGCTTCGGCTCTCTTTTTTGTTATTAGCGCTTTTTCTTATGTAAAAAAACGTTAGAATGAGCGCTTACTTTATTTTCAAGAACAGGGCAACGCCGTTGAAAACAATTAAATATCTACTTACAAGTTTCGTTTTGACGCTTTCTATGAACAGTTTTTCAGAAACACGTTATATCAGTGATGATGTCTTTATTTATCTGCATTCAGGACCAAGTTTAGAGTATCGTATTATCGGTACGCTAAAAGTAGGCAGTAAAATTAGTACCTTGAAGTATGATAAAACCACTAAATTTATGCAGATAAAAACAGCAACGGGTAAAGTTGCTTGGATGAAAAATACAGAATTACAGAAAACACTGCCAGCAAAAAACTTATTACCTGTTGTGCAAAAAGAGTTACAAGCTTCACAGCAAAAATTAGCTAATATTATTTCTGAAAATAGTGAAAATTTAGCAACTAAAGAGCAACTTTTTCAACAGCAAATTATATTGGTTGATAATATAAATCAGGAAAAGTCTCTGCTACAGCAAGAAATTTTGGATCTAAAAGCACGTAATTTAGAGTTAGATTTATTACAAGAGACAAAAGACTCTAGTGTGCAAATGCAGTGGTTACTTAATGGCGGAGGAGTGCTGTTTTTGGGTTTGTTAATTGGGTTAGTGATCCCATTTTTACCACGGCGTAAAAAACGCACCAATAACTGGTAAAAATAGCGCTAAAAGGTGGGAAGGATTAGTATCTTCAAACCTTTTAGCTAATTGCCTAATAACCCTTCCAATCAACCAATGATTCAAGAGTAAAGCTTTGTCGTCCCAAGCGAAACACACTACGTTGTGGTTGTACCTCAATCAGTTCAAGTTGTCCTGTCTCATCAAATTCACCCTCTTTTAATGTTTCACCATTAATGCGTATCCAACGATCTGCAACGACTGACGAATACATATGTGAGTCATAACGAATAAGTGGCACTTTATCTTGGAAATTGTTGCTCATATCATGAATGTCGCTGCCATCATTGATGTCTTCTTCATGAGTAAAATCATCTTCTATTTCGTCATCTTTTTCAATATCACTGAGCAACAGTGCCAGTTCAAAACGTTTTTTTAGGTCGCTGGAGGTCTCGCCATAGTTAACCGTCTGTTGTTGTTTCTTGTCATTTTCAACTAATATTTTTTGTGGCGCTATTTTTTTAGGGGCCGTGACTACTTTCACTGGTGTTACTTTAATGGGTTTAGGGGGCGCTGTGGGTAACGGTTTAGTTTCAAAGGTAACCTTTACTAAAGGGAGGCTTGGCTGTGATTGTGTTATTGCACTGCTGGCGCTTATTGGGCTCTGTTGTTGATGGCGAGGATTAAGTAGTAGGTAAATAAGTGTTATTAACAGAACAATAATAATAAACAGTGCAAAAAAGATAGCGATTTTCCAGTTTAATAGTCTATTTTCTTGCTGTATGACAGGTGGTGGTCCGCCTGCTTGGTCAAATTTGTTTTTTTGTAAGGCTTGTAAAATTGTCGACATTAGTTTGCTTCCTGCAATAATCGAGGTGAATTTGGATCCGCTAGTTGCATCAGTGGCATCAATGTCCGCGGGCCTACCATACCATCGTCCATTAATCCTTGCTCACGTTGAAATGCACTCACTTGCTCCAGTAAACGTAGGTCAAAGCGTGTTTTATGCTCGCTTGGCCACCCCTGCTCTCTGTTTAATTGGTTCGCAAGCCATGTCACTTGTTTACCTTGTTGGCCGAATTTAATCGCCCCTTTCAATGGGAACGGCATTTTCCACAACAGTGTTGCTTCGCCATTCCAATATGTTTTAAACCATGCTTCTGTGACAGAAATTAACTGATCATTGATAAGCAACTGGTAGTTATCTGTGATTTTATAAACGACCGCATATAAAGCGTTGTTACTTTCTTTTTCTAAACGTACCACGCTTGGATAGTTTAACTGTTTTAGTTTTTTCAAATCTATTTTTTTTGAGTAACAATGAAGTAATACGGCACTGCCTTGCTCACAGTTGGCATTACTGCTTTCCACTTGATAACCCCATACTGCGTAAAGATTAGCGAGTGCATGCTCATATGTGCTATGGGTCAAATCTAAATTTGGGGTTGCATCAAACCACTGTTTATTTAATTGTGCCGTTGTTATAGGAGATGAAAATTTATTTTTAACCTCATTAAAGAGTGTGTCCGCACCTATATATTTGGATATCTGTGGTGCTTGTAACAGGGTAAAAGCGACTAATATTGTCAGTGTCGCTAAGCGCCAGTGTGTGGCCATGAAATTTCTGGGGTTATTGTAGTGGTTAAAATTGACCTCTTTGCTCACCTGTTTGACCATTTTAAGCGTGACGATATGACTATCTTGCGTGTAGGCAATCAGCAGACTTCTATCACAAAGGATATTGGTTAAACGCGGGATACCAGCACAGTTTTTAAATATCTCTTGCAGTGCTGATTTATCGAAAATAGCGTGGATAGAGCCAGCCACATTTAAGCGATGCTGAATATAGAAACTACTCTCCTGCTGGGTTAAAGCAAGTAGGTGGTAGCGTGCGGTAATGCGCTGTGCTAATTGGCGAAATTCACGCTGTTTTAACTTCTCTTGCAGCTCTGTTTGTCCAATTAAAATAACTTGTAGCAATTTTTTATCGTTACTTTCAATGTTGGTCAGCAAGCGCAATTGCTCTAAGGCTGCAAAATTAAGGTGTTGTGCCTCATCAATTAATACCACTGCGTGGCGGTTTTGTAGATGGTTTTTAATCAGCCAGTTACTGAGTTCATTAAAGAGTTGTCTTAAATTGTTTTTTTGAATGTGAATATTGAAGCTCTCGCAGATAGTCGTCAGTAACTCCACCTCATTCATGGCAGGATTTAAGATAAAAGCGATATCAGTATTCGCACTCATATCTTTAACTAAAGAACGACAAATGGTTGTTTTTCCTGTGCCCACTTCCCCTGTTAATAGGGCGAATCCGCCATGACCTTGTAAGCCTTCTTGCAGATGGGTGATCGCTTCTTTGTGGCGCACACTTAAAAACAGAAAGTCAGGGTCGGGCGAAATTGAAAAAGGTTTCGCTTTTAATGAAAAGAACGCTTGGTACATAAATAACCTAAATAAATAAAAATATCGTCCATGATGTGAGTATTTTAACCTAATTTTTCATCAGGAATCGTTACACAATAACTTGCGCTAAATTGTTTTCAAAAATCCTGAAGGAATCGTTACAAAATAACTTGCGCTAAATTGTTTCCAAAAAGCCTTAAGTGACTGGCTATTTTAAAAACAAAATCGCAAGTAATGTTGAAGCCAATCCTAAATGACGGGTTATTTTGAAAACAAAAGCGCAAGTAATTTTGAAGCCAATTCTAAACAGGTAAAAACAATAATTCAACTTGCTAGGTTTTAAGATCGCTGTGTATTGTTTTGTAATCCTTTATCCATGGTGAAATTTTAGGAAAACGCTTTTTTAGTTCTTTGC
>NZ_ATUO01000010.1 GCF_000420245.1 Psychromonas hadalis ATCC BAA-638
ATTTAAGGCGTAAATTGACGTAAATGGTTGTTCCCTTTACAAAACTTACAACGCAGAAGTGAGTTGTTTTAACCAGTAAAATAGATTAGCTATTTACTGTAATTGGTATTACATAGCGGATACGAAGATAACACAAAAAACAATCAGTCCTTCAAGACGTTAATTTTTGCTTTCCAAACTTCGTGGTTAATCGGTTTTTTTGGGGAGGAGTGTAATACCATTCCGCTTAATATAATGATCAGGTTTTACGCAGGGTAAATGACTAAGGTCAAGGCGCATGATGGAGTAATAGCCGGCTATTGCGATTGAATGCAACGCAGATATTAGTAATTTAAACCAGTAAAAACGATCAGTTACTTAGGCGGATTGGTATAAGTGCTCATTCAGCGCTGTTGCAGGTTAGCTTCCATCCAACTCTCTAAAATCAAGGCCGCAGAAACGCTGTCTATTTTCCCTTTGTCTAATGCTTTAAAGCCACCTCGTTCAAAAATAAACTCTTTGGCGCTGGCAGTGGTTAAACGTTCATCTTGCAATGCTGTTTTCACACCGAAACGCCCATTAAGACGATTAGCAAACTTTTTAGCGCGCAGGGTGATCGGTTGCTCTGACCCATCCATATTCAGCGGTAAACCAACTACGATTAAATCGGGTTGCCATTCTTTAATCACTTTTTCAACAGTATCCCAATTAGGAATGCCATCGTTGGCTTTGATGGCGTGAATGGGTTGTGCGGTGGCGGTAATCATTTGACCGGTCGCGACACCGATACTTTTGGTGCCAAAATCAAAGCCTAATAGGCTTTGTGGTGCTTTATCTGTTGTCGTTGTAGCAGTCATGCGTGTCCTGTGGTGGTGGTGAGTTGCTCAGGGCTAATGCCTAAACGTTGCAGAGATGCACTCCAGCGTTTTTCGGCAGGGGTGTTAAAAATAATGTCGTTTTCACTCTCAATGGTGAGCCAATGGTTATCGTTCATCTCTTGCTCTAGTTGCCCAGAACTCCAGCTTGCGTAACCCAGTGCAACGATATATTTTTCAGGTGCATCATCGGTGCCAAGCGTTGATAATACCGCATTAGAATTAGACATCATTAAGTGCTCGTTAAGCTCGGTACTCTGTGAGTTATCCGCAAGTGGACTGTGCAGTACAAAACCGCGTTCAAGCTCGAGTGGCCCACCTAAAAAAACAGCATCTTCAAGGGGAGGCTCAGGTTGATGTTTAATGCTTTCTACATTGCTTAGTAGCTCTTGTAAGGTAAGTTTTACTGGGAAATTAATGATAAATCCCATTGCTCCCTCCTCATCATGCTCACAAAGATAAACAACGGACTGCTTAAAGTACGGGTCAGTGAGTGCGGGCATTGCAATTAAAAAGTGATCTTTAAGGGTGCTGAGCACCTCTGTTTTATCGCTATTAACATCGACTTCATTTTGCTGAAGTTCAGGATTAGCACTTTTATTTATTTTATCATTCATGTGAACCCCCTTTAGTTGCCATACCTTGAGTATGGCAAATTATAACAAATTATCGAATACGCTTTTCAATGGCGTCCATTAATTTTCCTGCAATGTTTGTGCCGTAGGCGTTATCTATCTCTTGAATACAGGTTGGGCTAGTGACGTTAATCTCGGTTATTTTGTCACCAATTACATCTAAGCCAACAAATATCAGCCCTTTCTCTTTGAGTTTAGGACCAATACTGTTAGCAATAAACCAATCAGATTCAGAAAGAGGTTGTGCGACACCACGGCCACCCGCCGCTAAATTACCGCGTGTTTCCCCTTTCGCAGGAATACGTGCCAAAGAGTAAGGCATCGGCTCGCCATCAACAATTAAAATACGTTTATCGCCATCTTTGATAGCAGGAATAAAGGCTTGTGCCATAGTGTAACGTGTTTCATGTTCGGTAAGCGTTTCGATGATCACCCCTAAGTTGGCATCTTTCTCTTTGATACGGAAAATAGACGCGCCACCCATGCCATCAAGTGGCTTTAAAATGATATCTTTATGTTTTTGGTGGAATGCACGGATTTTATCACTACTGCGTGTTACCAGTGTGGGAGGGGTGAATTCACTAAACCATGCGGTGAACAGTTTCTCATTAGCATCACGTAGGCTTTGTGGTTTATTAACAATTAAACAACCTTCCTCTTCAGCGCGTTCAAGCAGATAGGTTGCGTAAATGTACTCAGTATCAAAAGGGGGATCTTTACGCATTAATACGGCGTCTAAATCGGCAAGAGGATGATCAACGGTTTCTTCAAGTTGATAAAAATTTCCCTCTTCACGTTGTACGGTAAGCTTTTTACTGCTTGCAAAACAACGTCCATCGTCTAAATAAAGATCCTTCATGGTGATGTAATAAAGTTCCCAACCGCGAGATTGTGCTTCTAATAACATCGCAAAACTTGAGTCTTTTTGAATTTTTATGTTTTCGATAGGATCCATCACGATCCCTATTTTTATAGTCATTTTAAATCCTTAAGCAAGATCGCCAAAGCGACATTGTAGTGCGGTAATTGCGGTTAACGCGGCGGTTTCGGTGCGTAATATACGCGGGCCGAGTAGCGTTTCAGTAAAATTAAGCGTTTCTGTTAATGTTATCTCTTGCTCACTTAATCCACCCTCTGGGCCGATCAATAGCGAGATATTGGTGATGTTGTCTGGCAGTGTATTAATCGAGTATTTAGCGCGCGGATGCAATGTTAGTTTGACTGCATCCGTAGGGGCTGAACACCAAGCAGTTAATTGCTCTGTTGCATGAATGGTAGGCACGCTATTACGACCAGATTGCTCACAGGCCGCAATGGCTATTTTTTGCCACTGTTGCTGTTTTTTTGCCATGCGCTCAAGGTTGATTTTAACCCCACAACGCTCACTAATGAGGGGGGTTATCTCATTAACACCCAGCTCAACGGCTTTTTGAATGACAAATTCCATGCGCTCACCCCGTGAGATAACTTGTCCTAAATGCAGATGTAAGGGGCTTTCATTATCAGTTTCGTGAAAATCATCAATGTGTACAGTGCAATTGCGTTTTTGTACATCAATTAACGTAGCAGAGTATTCACCACCTTGACCGTTAAAAAGGGTGATTGTTCCTTTCACTTTCAAACGCAATACACGGATATGTTGCGTTACATCATCACCCAGTTGCACTGTTTGTTTAACGGTTAATGGTTGTGGATCATAAAATCGAGGTTGGCGCATATTGTTCTATCTTGTTATCTCATTAGGTTGTTAGTATAACGCAAAAAGTTTGTTGAAAACTAACGCTTATTTATTATTAATTTTCACTCAGATATGCGACAATTTATTCATATTATTTTGTATTTAAAGAAGAGTGCCATGTCAGATTCAATATTAAGAGATAAGTCGAATGATCCCAAGCAGGGTGTCTATTTTATTGGTACTACACCACCCAAGCAGGATACTGATATTGCACTTGTTTCAGGCATTGCTGATAAACTGCTCAACCGTTTAGCGGAGATAGATTATGACGGTTTGATTGTTTACGATATTCAAGATGAAACTTCTCGTATCGATAAACCACGGCCTTTCCCGTTTAAATATACCCATGATTCTCGGCTTTATTCAAAGTTATTACACGATAAATGTGGTAAACCGGTGATCACCTATAAAAGTGTTTCTCAACGCGACAGTGCCGATTTTTCTGCGTGGTTAAGTGACGCATGGCATCAATTTTCAGTGCGTGACATCGTGTTAGTGGGTAGCCCTTCTGCCAATGGCGAAATTAAACTGTCACTCAATGATGCTTATGATGTGTTAAAAAAACACAATTTAGATTTTCATCTTGGTGGCGTTACCATTGCAGAACGCCATATTGCTAAAGGTGATGAGCACTTACGTTTAACCAATAAAGTGCTACAGGGGTGTGAGTTTTTCATTTCACAAGCGGTTTATAATGCGCAAGCAACGATTGACTTGTTAACCCGTTACGCGTCGCAATGTAAAGCAAAGGGGGTAAAACCTAAACGTATTGTATTAACATTTTCACCTTGTGGCAGCGCTAAAACATTAGAATTTATAGAATGGTTAGGTATCTCGGTACCAGAAGCCACTAAATTGCGTATTTTAGAGTCAGATAACCCACTTAAAGAATCGTTACTGATTAGTCGCAATAACTTTGAGCAGATTTTACAAGCTTGTCTACCTTTAAATATTCCATTTGGTTTGAATATTGAAAGTTTAACCAATCGTAAAGAGGAGATAGATGCCGCCATTTTGTTATTCAAACTGCTTAAAGCGACATTAGATCTGAAATTGGCAGAATCGCAGCTGTAACCACTATTACAATTTGAACTCTGTGCCTTCATTTAATAACATCAACACCAAGGCACAGAGTTTATAAAGAGATGATTATTTAACCTTTTTTCGTGTCTTCGTGGTTAATTTTACTGGTGTTTTCTTCTCTGCTTGCCATCTCGTTCTTTTTTAGCAGTGAATATTTCCCTCAATTCTTCTTTTTTGTGATAAAAAACAAAGAATTTTTTACATTTATCGTTATGATCCCTTTTTTATTTCTGGATCCCTCTGTTAATGAAGTTAACTCATGAAGCGCAAACTGAACTGACCCGTATTGCGGTGAAAGCAGGGCAGATTTTGCATCAACATGGTGCTGAAAGCCGTTTGGTTGAACAAACTACTCAACGTATTGGTGTCGCACTCGGTGCGCAAAGTATTGAACTTTCAGTTAGCTCTGATGCCATTGTGATCACTAGCTTGTTTGAAGGTAATTGCGTCACGACCACAAGGCGCTGTTATGATCGGGGCATCAATATGCAGATGGTCTGTGATGTACTACGTATCTGTGTGATGTTGGAAAAACAGTTACTTGATGCTGCCCAAGTGAAAGAGCGCTTAGCACGTTTAAAACCCTACAAATATAATCGTTGGTTAGTGGTGGTGATGATCGGTTTTTCCTGTGCGAGCTTTAGCCATTTTTTTGGAGGAGATTGGCCTGTTTATATCACTACTTTTTTTGCATCTGCGGGGGCGATGATTTTACGTCAAGAGTTAGCCCATCGGCATCATAATCCCTTTGTAAACTTTGCATTATCTGCTTTTGTCGCAACCTCTATTGCCAGTATTGGAGTCATCTATCAGTTTGGTGATAAACCACAAATTGCATTGGCAGCTTCTGTGCTGTTATTGGTGCCTGGTTTTCCATTGATTAATGCGGTTTCTGACATACTAAAAGGGCATATCAGCACCGGGATAGCACGCTGGGTATTTGCAACGATGCTCACTATTAGTGTATCAATCGGTATTGTTACCTCAATGACCCTGACGGGTGTTTCAGGGTGGTTATCCCCATGATACTTCAAGATGCAAAGTCAGCAAGGCAAATCGTGCCAAGATGCTAGGCATAAAATTGAAGTATAGCGTTCTACAGTGAAGTTTTATAACGACGCAGATTGGTGCAAGTTGCCTTGCCCTTCGGGGTGTGAGCTCGAAAACCAGATCCGCGTTACAACAATCGAAAAGTGAATAACAATTAGCTCATGTTGTGCCTTGCTCTGGTGTCCGAGCTCGCACCTGACAAAGCATCTTGAGGTAACATGGGGATATACTAATGGAACTTTTAACGTTAATAATTATTGATGCATTATTTGCCGCTGTGCCTGCCGTTGGCTTTGCGATGGTCTTTAATGTGCCTAAAAAGATGCTTATCTATTGTGCTATCGGTGGTGCGTTGGCACATAGCTTGCGTTTTTTATTGATGAATTTCGATGTGCAGATTGAATGGGCAACCTTGATTGCCTCTAGTTCAATGGGATTTTTAGGGCTTTATTGGTCACGTAAACGGTTAATCCCCAGACCTGTATTTACGGTGGCTTCTGTTATCCCGATGATCCCCGGTAGTTTTGCATTTACCACCGTGATTGGTTTGGTTGAGCTTAATAGTGCAGGTTATAGTATTGAAATAATGCAAATAGTCACTGAAAATGGACTAAAAACGCTGTTTATTTTAGGTGCATTAAGTTTTGGTTTAGCGTTACCGTCAATACTCATTTACCGAGGCAGGCCAATCGTATAAACTGCGCTCAATTAATATGAGGAACAGACCATGTCAGATAAATTTTTCTTCAAAGGAAGAAAAGAAAAGAAACCAAAACACACGAGTTACGGTTTTAATACTAAACGCAGTGCAAAATCGGGCACTGAAATACACCCATTTAGTTTGCTAGTACAAAGTGAAGTAAGAAAGTTAGAAATTGAAGATATCTTAACAGAGCATCACTTATTTGCTGAGATTGAAGTGAACGAAAGCAAAGATGAAAATATCATTGAGCTTGAAGGTTTTTTAAACAGACCGAAAACAACCACTTTTGAGAAAATGCCTAAGCGCAATGAGCCTTGTTCTTGTGGTAGTGGTAAAAAATATAAGAAGTGCTGTGGATAGATCACCTGTTTTTAGTGGCGCATGACGTTCCTTACTGAATAGGTGGGCATTTCATACCATTCCGCTTAATAAAGTGGTCAGAGTTTACGTAGGAAAAAGAGTTAAGAGCAAGGCGCATGATTGAGTAATAGCTGGCTATTGTGATTGAGTGCAACGCAGATACTGACTTTTTTAACAAGTAAAAGTGACCAAATACTTAGGCAGATTGGTATCACATCACCGTAAGAGCAAAAAACACAGCAATCGCCATGTTTAGGTTTTAATCGTGTTTGACACGACTGGCATTGATAAAAAAAGAGACAAGCGTCCGTGGGCATTGTCTCTTTTTTTTTGAAAGTGGCAAAATGGGCAGGTCAGTGTACTTTGTAATAAAATTTCACTCATGATCGTTGCCCTTAATCTCACTCAAGTATTACCCCTGCTCTAATAAACGACGAAGATCAATTAAGGCCGCATTGGCGCGTGATACGTAATTTGCCATGACCAAAGAGTGGTTCGCTAAAATACCAAAACCACTACCATTGAGTATCATCGGTGTCCAAACTGTCTCTTGCGTGGCTTCTAAATCGCGAATGATCTGTTTTAGGCTAACCTGTGCATTTTTCTTTTCCAGTACATCTGCAAAGTCAATTTCAGCGGCTTTTAAAAAGTGTAATATTGCCCATGTTGCGCCACGACTTTCATAAAAAACATCGTCAATTTTCCACCATGATGTTTTTACCATTGTCTGGGCTGCGGTTGTGGTTGATTGTTTTGCATTTGGATCGCCTGCTAACGCGGTATTGTATCTGTCGTGACCCACACTGGCACTTAAACGATGTGAGATAGAGCCAAGACGCTTTTCAACTTCACGTAACCAGTCTCCTAAATTATCCGCACGGGTGTAAAATTGTGCTTCGCTCGCATCTTGCGCCATTAACCGTGTACGGTAACGTTTCAGGGCTTTAATGGCATCGGAATATTCACTTTCTGCACTGGGCAGTTGCCAACTTTTATGGGAAATATTAAGTTTACTTTGTGCAATTTCTAAATCTTTATCACCTGTTGATTGCGATTGAGAGCGACTAAAATCTAACCGCATTGCTAAGGCTAAATCACGAGTTTGCTCTAACACTCCGTACTCAAAGGCCGGCATGTTATCCATTAATATACCCGGTGGGGTAATATCATTTGAGAGAAAACCACCGGGTTTATTGATTAACCACTCAGTAATATCAATCAGTGTTGAGGTGGTGGTATAACCTGCAACAATAGTATGATTATTCATTTTAGCGGTTTCAGTGGTTTTGAGTTTTACATTATACGCGACTGGCATCCAACCCCACCAGAGTGAGACAGCCCAAAGAATAAGGGTAACAATAGACAAGCCCGCAATGATTGATTTTTTTCCGAACATAATACTTCTTCCATTTTAAGAACAGATCATCTATTCATCATAACAATGCGTAAAATTTTATGCATCATTTAAACTATTTATTTGATAACCTTATAAAAAATAAATTAAGGAATATGATGAAAATTTCAATGATCGTTGCGATGGCAAAAAACAGAGTTATCGGCTTTGATAATAAGATGCCGTGGCATCTGCCAGCAGACCTGAAGTTTTTTAAACGTGTGACATTAGGTAAGCCTGTGATAATGGGACGAAAAACCTATGATTCTATTGGTCGTCCACTACCTGGTCGTCAAAATATCGTATTAACGCGTGATAAAACGCTCACCATCACCGGGGTGGATTGTGTACAGACGGTTGAGCAAGCGTTGCAATTAGTTGCTTCTGTTGATGAGGTCATGGTGATCGGTGGAGCGACTATTTACGAGCAATTTTTGCCAAAGGCAGACCGTTTATACCTTACTTTTATTGATCTTAAAACGCTGGGAGATACTTTTTTTCCTGATTATGAAGCGTTAGCGAGTTGGTCTGAAGTGGCGCGAGAGAAACATATTAAAGATGATAAAAATGGTTACAACTATCAGTTTGTTACCTTAAATCGCGTAGTAAATTAAAAAAGGGCTATCTTTAATAAAAGATAAGACTCATGTGTTTGGAAGAGATATGTATAACAAGTTATCAAAAAATATTTTGGTGGTAGAAGACAGCGTGATGTTCACACGCATTTTAAAGCGTAGTATAGAATCTGTAGATGGTTTTAAAGTGATCACTGTAGAAAGTTTTGGTGCGTTAAAACAGTTATTATCTGAAAAAAAATACCAATTTTTTGCTAGTTTATTAGATGTTAATCTACCTGATGCCCCTAATGGTGAAGTGATTGATTTTGTTTTAGCACATAATATTCCCTCTATTATTTTTACCGGCAAACTTGATGAGAGCTTTCGCAAAAAGATATACACCAAGGGGATTGTAGATTATGTTTTAAAAGAGGGCCCTGCCAATATTGAATATGTTGTTTCCCTACTTAGCCAACTTAAGCGTAACAGTAATATTGATGTGTTAGTTGTTGATGATTCTATTAGTGTGCGCTCTTATATCAAACACCTGTTAGTTATCTATCAATTTACTGTGTTTGAAGCAGTTGATGGTGTTGATGCTTTAGAAAAAGTGAAACGAAACTCCAACATTAGTTTAGTCTTAACCGATTTTAATATGCCTAATATGGATGGTTTAGCGTTAACCAAGCAGCTTCGTCGTCAATATAGTAGTCAACAGATGGCGATAATCGGCATGTCTGCATTTGGTAATAATCAGTTATCTGCTCATTTTTTAAAGTTAGGAGGCAGTGATTTCATTACTAAACCTTTTCTTGAAGAGGAGTTTTTCTGTCGTATTAATCAGAATATGGAGTTGCTTGAGCATATTAAACAGTTAAAGTTTTTAGCAACCAGAGACTTTTTAACGGGGTTATTTAACCGACGTTACTTTTTTGACGTTGGAAATAATATCGTTTCTGGTTATAAAAAGAAGGGGCTTAAACTGGGTATTGCACTGTTGGATATTGATCATTTTAAAAAGGTGAACGATAACTATGGTCATGATGCAGGTGATCTCGTTCTTTGTCAGTTAGGAAAACGATTAATTGATAATTTTGAAGTTGATGATTTAAGCTCTAGTATCGTTGCGCGTTATGGTGGTGAAGAGTTCTGCTTTTTATTGGTGGCGAAAACCCACTCTGAGATAGAGGCAAGTTTGTCTGCACTTCGGCAAAGTATCGAAGATGATAAATACGTATTAAAAGAGGGTTTTGAATTAAAGATAACAGCAAGTATCGGTCTGTTTACTGGAGAATCTGAAGATCTTAAAGTGGCGTTAAGCATTGCTGATAAAGCGTTATATCAAGCTAAAGCGAGTGGTCGTAATCAAGTTGTGGTACTCGATATATAAATGTCATTTTATAGGCAAAAGGGTACAGGCAAAAGAAAAGTGTTTTTTATCTTGCCAACGTAACATGGTTAAACTATTTCCCCATACGCAACCGGTGTCTAATCCATAAATACCCTGTTTATTAACCTTGCCTAATAGTGCTGCCCAGTGACCAAATAAAATGGGGCTACTTTGATCAACACTATCAAGCTCAAACCAAGGTTTCATGATGCTACTATCAGTTTCTGCTGGGCCAAGTTTATTTTTAAACTCTAATGAGCCATCTAAAAAACAGTAGCGCATGCGGGTAAATACGTTGATGATAAAGCGTAAACGCTCATCACCTTGTTGTGCTTCTGACCAGTTATTGGGATGGTTGCCGTACATATTTTTTAGTAACGTTTTGAAATGGCTACTGTGTAGTTCAGCTTCTACTTCAAGGGCAAGTTGCTCAGCTTGTTTGATCGTCCATTGTGGGCTAATGCCCGCATGCACCATTACAAAATCAAATTCTGGGTGGCGCAACATTAAAGGTTGTAAACGTAACCAGTTAAGCAGTTCATCACAATCGGGGGCATTGAGCAGTACATCGAGTTTATCGTTGCTTTTTGCTAGATGAATCCCTTGCCAAATCGCGAGTAGATGTAGGTCATGATTACCTAAAATTACTTTTGCACTGTCACCTAACCCTTTTACAAAACGCAGGGTTTCAAGCGATTGATTACCGCGGGCAACTAAATCACCTGCTAACCACAGTTCATCTTTATTGCTATCAAAGTTGGCAAGCGCAAGTAACTGTTGTAATTCATCATAACAGCCTTGGATATCACCAACAATATAGGTTGCCATTAAGCCTGTTCAGCCTGTTTCTCTTTTCTATCAAAAACGTAGTTAGCTAAACGCACATACTCTTCAACAGTGATGTTTTCTGCACGTTTAGTATGGTCAACTTGTAGCGCTTTTAGCTCTTCTACATCTAAAATATCACGTAAGCCATTACGAATGGTTTTACGGCGCTGATTAAAGGCCATTGAGCAGACTTGCGTTAATATTTTCATGCTTTTGGCAAGAAAAGGAGGCACATCATAAGGCTCTAAACGCACGAAGGCAGAATCTACTTTAGGTGCTGGAATAAAGGCGTTGGGTGGTACTTCTAAAACAGGAATAACTTTGCAATAGTATTGTGCCATCACGGTTAAACGTCCGTAAGCTTTACAATTAGGACCTGCGCAAAGGCGGTTTACCACCTCTTTTTGTAACATAAAATGCATATCTTTTATTTTATCTGCGTACTCAAAAAGATGGAACATCAATGGTGTTGAAATGTTATAAGGTAAGTTACCAAATACACGCAGTTGACGCTCTGTGCTGGCGAGTATGCCAAAATCAAACTGCATCGCATCGGCTTGGGTGATCTTGAGTTTAGGGGAAAGTATTGGATTTTTGGCTAAACGCTCTGCCAAATCTCTGTCTAATTCAATGACGTTTAAGAGGTTTACTTTTTCTGCCACAGGCATGGTTAATGCGCCCAGTCCGGGGCCAATCTCAACGATATTATCATCGGGTTGTGGTGAAATTGCAGAAACGATGGAGTCGATAATGTAATCATCGTGTAAAAAGTTCTGTCCGAAACGTTTACGTGCGGTGTGGCCTAAGTGTGTTTTATTGCTCATTCTCTATCTCTTCTATTTGTTCTGTTGGCTTGTAGCCATGGTGATTGCTTCATTCACTGCGCAGAATAAACTGCCTGCGTCTGCTTTTCCTGTGCCCGCTAAATCAAGGGCGGTACCGTGATCAACTGAGGTGCGAATATAGGGGAGTCCTAAGGTGATATTAACTGCTTTACCAAACCCTTTGTATTTAAGTACGGGTAAACCTTGATCGTGATACATCGCCAATACCACATCGGCATCTGCAAGGTATTTCTCTTGGAATAGGGTATCTGCGGGCAGTGGCCCAATTAAATTTATGCCCTGTAAGCGTAGTTTTTCAAGGGTCGGTTCAATGATTTCTATCTCTTCGCGTCCCATATGACCACCTTCACCTGCATGTGGATTTAATCCACAAACATAGATGCGTGGCGTTTTAATGCCATATTTAACCTGTAACTCGGTGTTTAAAATATTAATAATCGAGGTTAATCGTGCTTCCGTGATAGCATCAGAAACATCTTTAAGGGGTAAGTGAGTGGTGACTAGTGCCACGCGTAAATCTGTTGTCGCTAACATCATGACCACTAAGTCTGTATTTGATTGATCGGCAAAAAACTCTGTATGCCCGCTAAAGGTAAAACCAGCATCATTAATAATGCCTTTATGGACAGGGGCGGTCACTATCGCTGAAAACTCACCCGATAAGCAACCTTGGTTGGCAAAGCTTAATGTATCAAGCACATACTGGGCGTTACTTTTATTAAGTTTTCCTGCTTCTGAGGTAGTTTTAAGCGGTAGGTGGGCAATGGTTAATTCACCAACTTTTATTGTCTTTGAGTGTGGGTAATCAACTAATGTCACCTCCAAGTCTAGCTGCTTGATACGCGCTTCAAGTAAATATTTATCACCACAAATAACCAGTGGCGCAGCCCATTCTTGCGCTGCGAGTGTAAGAATAATATCCGTGCCAATACCGCTTGGCTCTCCAGCGGTAATGATGATTGGTTTAATATTATTGATAACGGACATCTTATTTTTTATCCGTTATATAGTCTGGATTATTAATTTTAATATACGCTTCTTGGCGAATCTCATTCATCCACGCATAAACTTCTGCTGGGAATCGTTGTTTAAACAGTAAACCATAGGCTTTTTGTTTAGTTGCATCTTCAGTGGTATCTGATTCACGTTTTTCCATTACCTGTAAAATATGCCAACCATGCATCGTATGAAAAGGTGCGCTGATCTCTCCCATTGGTATTGATAGTGCAAGATCTCTAAACTCAGGGACATACATGTTAGGATCTGCCCAGCCTAAATCTCCACCTTTTACCGCAGAACCGGGATCTTGAGAATGTGCAGTGGCAAGCTCTGCAAATGTTTTACTGCCATCTAAAATCTCTTTACGGTATTGAACAAGTAATTTTTTGGCTTTCTTATCACTGAGAATGATATTTGCTTTAATTAAGATGTGACGTGCTTTTACTTCAACGGTGATCACATTTTCAGAGCCTTTTTTGTCTAAGACTTTAATCAGGTGAATACCCATGTTAGTACGGAATGGACCAATGAGATCCCCTTTTTGGGTTTTTTGGTCATCAAAAACATTGGCAAATAAACTTGGGATCTCATCCAATGTTCGCCATCCCCAGTCTCCGCCTTCAAGCGCTTTAGGGCCTTGTGAGAATTCAATTGCCAGCGCTTGTACATTCGCACCCTCTGTGAGCTTTTTAGCTAACAGATCCGCTTGGATTATAATGGCCTGTTGTCTATCTTCTGATGCGTCGTCATCAACTCTAAGCATAATATGTGCAAAATGGAACTGAGTGGTTTTTTCGCCCTGTTCATTAAGACGTTTTACCATCTGTTCAACTTCTTGATCAGAGATATTAATACGCCGACGTACTTGGATTTGACGGATCTCATTGATGGTTAACTCATCACGAATGTTATCCACGTAGGCTGCATAACTATTACCCTGTTTTGCGATCTTTGCTTTTAATTGCACCAGTGTTAAACCATCATCTTTGGCAATCTGTTGTAGCGTTTGATCAAGCTGCGCATCATTAATGCGTAAACCGATACGCTGTGCAATTTGTAGCTGTAATCGGTCGGTGATCAACTTATCAAGGATCTGTTTTTGTAACTCGCCATCTGCGGGCAGTGCTTGGCCATTTTTTGTATAACGGCTACTAATATCCTTTTGCATACGCGTGATATCGCTAGTTAAGATAACCTCTTGATTGACCACCGCTTCAATTTTATCAACCAGTTGATTTTGTGCGCATACTATTGTCATGGGTGAGATGAAAATTCCGCAGATAAAAGGTAATAACACTTTTTTTAGTAATTTCATTTTCTGTCCGTTTTTGTTCGTTTACTGTAAATAGAAAGGGCGACCATAATCAAAAATCCCTTGTTCACCAGAGCTAAATCCGACACCACCAAGCCCTATTAGTTCAAAGGTGAAATTTATACTCTGCTCTGTTTCTGCGTTTTCTGCAATGTTATCTAAGTCACCATAATAGGGCAACATATGTTGATCAAAGGTAAAGCCAAATGCCCAACAGCAAGATTGGTATCTGAATCCAACAATGCTTTCATAGGATTGGTTATATTCAACATCGTGATAATAACTGGCAAATGCGGTCCATTGACTATTGAGTGACCAATTCATTTTAGCGCCTAGTTGATTGACTAATCCTTTGCTATCTATATACAAGTCATTCTCTTCTGGAATAGCAATATAGCGGTAGTTCAATTGTGCAAAAGTATTGTATAACCAGCGTTTTTCAAAGGTAGAGTTAGCACGTTTTATTTTATTGTTATCGGTATCCCACTCAAGTCCTGCATGGAAAAAATAGCTGTTCTCAAAGTTCATATCAAACTCACCAATCAATGATGAGCGCGTATCATCGATAATTTTATTGCCATTTTGTGGCAAATAGGTTTGCGAGGGGCTGAAGTAGTAGTTTTGACCAAGCGCAAAACGCATCTTCTCTTTGCCGTGGCTATTTAAGAAACTGCTCGAGATGCCTAAGGTAATTTGGTTAGCATCAGCAATCCGGTCATAACCAGAATAACGATTATCACGAAACAGGCCATAATAATCTTGTTGTAAACTGGTGGTATCGTAAACACCAATTGCTGATTGATCTTGATAAGGGACATAAAGATACTGTATCTGTGGCACTAATGTTTGTCGATAATCACTGTCCATGAATGAAAAATCACGTTCAAAGTTTACCCCTGAATGAATTTTAAAAGAGGGGATATAACGTGCCACACTTTTTTCTAATTCACTGTACCACGCCTCTTTGTGACTGTCGGGGAGAGTCTGTTCATAAAAACTGAGCATATATTTAAGCTCAGTATTTATAAACATTGAATTGTAATAGAGTGGCAGAGACAGTTTTGGCTCTAAGTGAATACGGGTACCGGTATAAACATTTTTATCACTATGATCAAACTTGGTGATCTCTGAATAAAAATCGAACTGTAAACTTTTCCAATCAATGGGCTGGTAAGCACTAAAGGCAAGCTTGGGCATCACTTTGTGAGGGGTATCACCCCCACCTAAAATTTGAAAAGAGCGTATTTCTAGTTCACTGTTCCAGCTCTCCTGACGGTAACTTAATTTTGCGGTTTGTAGTAGTTGGTTATCACTACGATCACCATAGGGGGTATCAATATCACTGAAGTAATAATCATCACTTACTTGGTTGTAACGGACGTTAAAGTTCCAGTGTTGTGCAAAATTGATATTATGATCCCAGTGATAAAGGTAACGGTCTTCGCCTCGTATTTTATCGTCTGCAAGGTATTCAGCTTGAATGCTACCGCTACCAGCGTCAAATAGATATCGGTATTCACCTGCAATTTTAGTACCGCGATTCTGCATATAGGTCGGGGTGATAGTGGCGTCCATATTAGGCGCTATATTGATATACAGTGGCTGAGTTAAGGTAAAACCATTAGTATCAGACATCTCATGACTTGGAAACAGAAGACCGGTTTTTCGTTTATCTGTTAATGGGTAAGTTACATAAGGAAAATAAAAAACAGGTACATCTTTAATACGTAACACGGCATTATAAGCACTGCCGACCGCCTCTACATTATCAATATACAAGGTGGTTGCATCTAATCGCCAAGTCGTGTCCTCTGGAGGACAAGCTGTATACGATGAGTCATTAAGCTCATACAGGTCTAAACCATTATCAAAAATACGCTGTGCATCACCCCGACCCCCTTGGCCATGAAATTGGTAGTCAGCTTGGGTTAGAATGCTTTGGTCATTGCTTAGATCCATCTCTATATCATCTGCAATGAGTGTTACTCCACCATTGATAAAATTCACATTTCCCTGTGCAGTGGCACGATCTTCATTGAGGTAATAGGTCATTTCATCTGCAGAGAGAAATTTATCTCCTTGTTTTAGATTTACATCACCTTGGTAGATAAATTTGCTGTTTGAGCCTGAAACAGAGAATGCGTCAATTTTCACCGGAATCTGATTATTAGGCTGGGTATTGGTATTCGGCACCAGTGGAGGGACCTTGTTATAACACTGACGGAAAAAGTCGTTAGACGAGCGTGGGGCAATCACCTGCTCTTCACTAGGCGCTTCTATTTCTTCATTCTCTGTTTGTGGGGATATTATCTGTTGCGCATAACTGCTTGGCAGAGGTAATAGTAGTAATAACCACGGGAATTTTTTAAACATTAACCATTCTCAAAAATTGCTTAGGAAGTAGAAGGCGCTAAGCGTAAAAGAGAGTAAGAATATCAGCAAATAGCCTCTGCGAACAATAGTTAGCGCCAAATTTGCATACTCTTTTTATTAAATTGTTCTATTTACCCTAAAAAATTGGCAAATTGCTGCAGAGTTAGTCAAAATAGATAAAAATATCTTATAAAAACAGAGGTCAGAACGTTTATGCGCATTTGGGGAAAAATACTCGGTGGTTTTTTTGGTTTCATGTTTGGTCATTTTTTTGGCATGTTATTGGGGATCTGGTTAGGGCATCGCTTTGATCGTGCTCGCGCAATCAACTTTAATGTACAAAATGGTCTATTTGGAAATAGTGTAACCAGTCAGCAAAAACAAAAATTATTTTTTAATGCCACATTTTCAGTAATGGGGCATGTTGCTAAAGCAAAAGGGCAAGTCACACAAACAGATATTCAAGTAGCAAATGCGTATATGGATCAGATGCGTTTACAGGGCGAAGCACGCTCTCAAGCACAATCTTCTTTTGCTTTGGGTAAAGAGTCTAACTTTCCATTACAGGATACATTATCTGAATTTGCGCAGATGGTGCGCGGAGATCGTAATGTATTACAGATGTTTTTGGGTATTCAAATACAGGTTGCCTTCTCAGATGGTGCGATTGACAGTAAAGAGAAAGCGATTCTTTACACTATCGCAGAGCAGCTTGGTTTCTCTCGTTTTGAGCTTGATCGTCTATTGCAGATGGTTGAGGGACAACAACATTTCCATCAAGAGCAACAGCATCATCAACAGCAAGCAAGTAGCGAAGATGCGTATAAAATATTGGGTGTTGATGAAACGGTAAGTGATAAAGAGGTTAAGCGTGCTTATCGTAAATTGATGAGTCAAAATCATCCTGATAAATTGGCTTCAAAAGGGTTACCAAAAGAGATGATGGAGCTTGCTAAAGAGAAAACCCAAGACATTCAAAAGGCCTATGAAACACTGCGTAAAAAGCGTGGCTTTAAATAGATGCTAATCAGGTTATTGCAACGTTACAGTTTGATGTTGATCTTTGCTAGTAGCTTATTGATCGGGTTGCAACTACCTAGTTTTTTACAACAGTATGAAAGTCGTCTTGATGCGCGTTACTTAGAATCAAGCGAGCAATTATTGAAGTATCAAACGCTGGCAGATCTGTTTTTTGAAGGTTCACTTAATAAATTACTAGATAAACATAAACAAAGTGATGTTGCACTTTTTAAAGCAGAGGCGGATATATTAGAAGCGTTGATTGAGCGTGTTGATTTTTTAACGGCGCAAAAATACTCATTGAATGGAAATTTGCTGAGTCGTCTTGTTTTTTTAATAACGCAAGTGAATCAACCTCTTTTCACTGAAACACAATTGAACTATCAAGCGAATATTGAATTAAGCAAAGATGCGATGTTCGCAGGCTTGTTACTTGCATTAATAAGTACTCTCTTTTTAGAGTTGTTGTTGGCCATGATTCCTCTATTATTTCAAAAAATAAAAACAATCAATAATCAGGTGAACAATCGCAATTAAATCAGTTGTTTTGCATTTATCTCTTTAAATCTGCGCTTAGTTCTTTATGATGGTTGCTTTATTTTAGACTTTTAAATTGGAGCTTAATTCATGTCTACATTTTCCCTTGCCTTTGGCACAGCGACTAAAAACCGCGATCAAAAAATCATTGAAGCCTTTTTCCCTAACCCTCTATTAAACCCAAGTGACGATCTTGTTGCTGTTGTGGGCGGCATTGTGGGTTATCAAGGAGGTAATGAAACAATTGAAATTAGTACTGACGTTGCAGAGCAACTGAGTGCTGCTTTTAATGGGGCAGATGAAACTGCTAATGCTGATTTTGCCACTGCAGCCGTTAAATCAACGCAACCTCTGTTATTAACTATTTTGGCAACAGATGAAGCGCCAGCAACGGTGGCTGAAGGTTACTTGAAATTACAACTTATTTCGCACCGTTTGGTTAAACCACACGGTTTAGTATTAGATGGTATTTTTGGTGTATTACATAACATTGCATGGACTAATAAAGGTGCCATTGACTTACCTGAACTTGCTGATCGTCAGATTGAAGCGCGCTTAAACGGCGAAACTATCAGCATTGATTGTGTTGATAAATTTCCTAAAATGGTTGATTACATTGTGCCAGCAGGTGTACGTATTGCAGACACCGCTCGTGTACGTTTAGGCGCACATGTGGGAGAAGGGACAACGGTTATGCATGAAGGTTTCATTAACTTCAACGCAGGCACAACAGGTGTCAGCATGGTTGAAGGGCGTATCTCTGCGGGTGTTATGGTTGGTGAAGGTTCTGATATCGGTGGTGGGGCTTCTATTATGGGGACACTAAGTGGTGGCGGTAAAATGGTCATCAAAATCGGTGAAAATAGCTTATTAGGTGCGAATGCGGGGTTAGGTATTCCACTGGGTAGTCGTTGTACGATTGAGTCTGGTTTATATGTTACAGCGGGCTCTAAAGTAAAACTACTTGATAATAAAGGCATCGATGCGGGCTTTGTTAAAGCACGTGAATTGGCAAATAAAGATGATTTACTCTTCCGTCGTAATTCAATGACAGGTCAAATCGAGTGTCTAGCAAATAAAAGTGCCGTTGAGTTAAACAGCATGTTGCATTCTAACTAATCTTTTACCTCTTTTGTTTATTTTAGATAAAAAGGCTACATTTTGTAGCCTTTTTATCGTCACCTTGTCCGGTCATAAAACCGTCATCTCTCTGTCACAGTAATCCTTATAATAGTTTGTAGAGAAAATAGCTATAACAGGGAAGCTGATGTCCGCTCAAGAATCGATCACAAATAGAAAATTAATTATTAACCCTGCATTTAAAAAGCAACTTTTATTACTCAAAAGTTGTGCTAATGCAGAGCTTAATATCCAACTCTCACTTGATAAAATGGTTTCTGACAAACAGTACCGTTTAACGGTATTAACGGAGCTAGATGGTTTAGGGAGTGAGCGTTTAAATGATCTTGTAACGCAGTTAAAACGACTTCCCCTTTATATAAAATTAGCCCCTTCTGTGGCAGAAAAAAAAGTGCCTCCAGCAGTAAAAGTGAGCGCCAAGAAATCCCCTATGGCCACTATTTTAGCATCATTATTATTGATTATTGGTATCGCTGCTTTTATCAGTTGGCAAAATGGTTATGTAAATATTAATGTTCCCACTACTGAGGTACAAGCGGTAGACAAAATAGCACCCCAAACGCTAAAAGTGATTGAAGATGAAATTGCTATTATTGCCGCTGTCGTAACGCCTGTGCCAATCCCCAAGAAAGAGCTGACACTACCAAGTGAGCAACGTATTGTTAAGTTGCGCTTACATGGCTCTAATACCGTGGGTGAGAGCCTTGCGCCTGCATTACTAGAAGCTTACCTCGTATCACAATCGGTGACTCAGATGATGTGGGTACAAGGGCCACAGTTAGTAGAGCGTGAGTTGCAATATATTCAAGATGAACAGGTTTATGCCATTGAGTTACATGCACATGGCTCAACAACTGGTTTTAAAGATTTGCTCTCGGGTGAGAGTGATATAAGCATGTCATCGCGGAAAATAAAGATTAAAGAGTTAGATGCACTGCGCCCAACACTGGGAAATTTAGCTTCTGTTGGCCATGAATATATTATTGGTCTTGATGGACTTGCCATTATTGTTAATAAAAATAATCCCATTAGTTATATGACCAATGAATTATTAGCAAAAATATTCTCCGGAGAGGTTAGCAATTGGAAAGAGGTGGGCGGGGATGATTTAGCGATTAACTTATATGCACGTGATAGCAACTCTGGTACTTGGGATACTTTTAATAGTTTGTTATTAAAGGTAAATAATAAGCAACTTAAAAAAGAAACCACACGTATTGAGTCCAGTACTGAGTTATCAAGCCGTGTTGCAGAAGATGTTGCCGCGATTGGTTTTATTGGCCTACCTTATGTGAATAATAGCAAAGCGTTGGCTATTTCAGCCACACAAGAGAGCGCTGTTATCTATCCTACCAGTTTTACGGTGAGCACTGAGGACTACATATTATCGCGTCGCCTTTATCTTTATGTTCCTAATAATAATAAAATGGCACAGAGTTTCAGTCAGTTTGTTATCTCTGCACAGGGACAAAGTGTGGTTGAACAGGTCGGTTTAGTTTCCCAAAACATCAAACTTGAACATGCCTATAGAGTAAAAAATGCGCCACAAAATTATAACAATTATGCTGAAATAGCGAGCCGTTTATCGGTTAGCTTTCGTTTTAAAAGCGGCAGTAATGAGTTTGATAATAAAGCACAACGTGATGTTAAACGCTTAGTGGATTACCTCACGGAACATCGTGGCAGGCGCATCGTTTTAATGGGTTTTTCTGATTCGTTGGGGGACCCAAAAATGAATTTATCACTCTCTTTGGTACGTGCTAGCAAGCTTGAAAAAGAGCTAAATGCTTACGGTTTAAATGTTACTGCTGTCGAAGGTTTTGGAGCAAAATTACCTATTGCTTCTAACAAAAGTGCATTAGGAAGAAGTAAAAATCGTCGTGTTGAAGTTTGGGTCTTTTAGGAGAAAAATATGAGTTTTTTAGTTAAAAATAGAGACACATTAACGCAGTTATTTAGCACTTTTAATTTACAAGAGATACTCTTGTTAAATCAAAACTTAAATAGCTCATGGCATCTGCTAACCTCTCCTCCTGCGCAACTACTTTTAGCAATGAAAGAGAGACAAGTTAATATAACGTGTTTTTTAGGGAAAAAATGTTTACCTTTAATTCGCTTTTATCTTGCTTCGCAACAGAGTCAAAAAACGACCTTTTTATCCATGGAGTTATTAACAACACTCTTTATTAGTTTACCCGCTGTTGAAGCGACGGTATTTAAAGCGCAGATACAAAAAGCACAATACGCCCTACAACAAACCAATCAAGCTCTCTCTGAATTGTTATCAGGACAGGTATTAAAGTCATCTGAAAAGAGCAAACTTGTGGTGCAGTTTAATCATTATCAGTCCAATAACAAACCCTCTTTAACTCAGTTAGCAGAAATGGATAAAAAATATCTTAATTGTTTTTATTATCTACAAGCAGGCGACATTTTTGTTGTGGCTGAAGGGCAGGGTATTGATGTCGACATGTTGTTGTATAGTGAGCTTTCACCCCTACAGCAACTTAAAGCACAACAACTTGTTGGTGATGAAATAGTAGAGGTGAGTGTTTCAGCCTAACTCATTTTGTGTTTTTTATGTTTTTAAGGCAAAACTTTTTTGAATGGTTTTACGATAACGGATGCATAAACACCTGCTTCAACATAGGGGTCCGCATCAGCCCAAGTTTGTGCCTCGGTTAAAGAGTCAAACTCTGCAATTACCGTTGAGCCAGTAAATCCAGCCTCACTTGGGTCTTCACTATCAATCGCAGGGTTTGGCCCTGCAACAAATAGACGACCTTGCTCGTTCAAGTCTTGCAGACGTTTAATATGCGCAGGACGTGATTTAATACGCAGTGGTAAGCTGTTTTCTACATCTTGTGAAAAGATAACGTATAACATTATTTATTCCTCTGACTCTTTTTCTGTTATTTTTTTCTTACTTTCTTCGGGTAAGTGTTTGTAAAGGTAAAGTCCACTTAATACGGTAAACAGTAGGGTGATTGCCAATAGTCCAAATACTTTAAAGTTAACCCAAACCTCTTGTGACATATTAAACGCCACATAGATGTTTACTGCGCCTAACACGGCAAAAAATATCGCCCATGCAAAATTAAGATTGTTCCATATATTGTCTGGTAGGGTGAGTTCTTTGCCTAGCATCTGTTTGATGGCGGGTTTTTTAAAGACGAATTGAGTGACTAACAGGCCGATAGCAAAGACACCATAAACCAGTGTTACTTTCCATTTGATAAACACATCATCATGTAAAAAAAGGGTTAATGACCCAAAAATCAAGATCATACCGAGAGTGATGATCTGCATCTTTTCCGCTTTTTTACCATTTTTAAAGTAACTGTAAATAAAAGTGATGGTCATACCTATCATCAGTGCCGCGGTTGCCGCATAGATATCAACCATCTTATAAACGATAAAAAAGATAACTAACGGGATAAATTCTAATAGTTGTTTCATCTGTTTCTCTTTTGTTTAAGTTCAATATGTTAAAGTGGAAAAATTCACTTTAACATATTAGGTCATTTAAGATCGCCATTATAAATGCGTAGCAGCTTTCATTTTTGCAATAAACTTATCCATCTCAACAAGCAATTTATCAGGATCATCAAGGTTCGCTTCAATCACTTTAACCACCGCTGAGCCTGAAATTGCGCCCGCAGCCCCTGATTTTATCGCCTCTTTAACCTGTGCAGGTTTTGAAATACCAAAACCCAGCAGAGAAGGAGGCGCATTATGTTTGTTTAAGGTTTCAAGCATATGCTCAACGGGCATGCCCGCTTTGGCGTCTGCACCTGTCACACCCGCACGACTTAATAGGTAGGTGTAACCCTCACCATATTCAGCGACTTTTTGCAGTGTCTCTTTATCACCATTGGGTGGTGCGATAAAAATTTGTTGCAGTCCTGTTTTTGCAGCTGCCGTGCGGTAGGGGGCGCTTTCGTGTAAAGGTACATCGGCGATCAAAATCGAATCCACACCTGCATCAACACAACGCTGATAAAAGTTTTCGATGCCATTACGGTAAACTAAGTTCACGTAAAGCAATAATCCAATGGGAATGGTGGGGTGTAACGCGCGTATCTCTTTAATAATCGCTAAGCAGCTATCAGGGGTTGCACCTGCATTAAGTGCACGTGTTGACGCATCTTGAATAACAATACCATCGGCAACAGGATCAGAAAAAGGAATGCCTAACTCAAGTGCATCAGCACCTGCTTTTACTAAAGTATCGATAATCTTAAGTGACAGTTCACGGTTCGGATCGCCAACCGTAACAAAAGGAACAAATGCGCCTTGGTTTTCGGTTTTTAGGCGGGAAAATAGGGCTTGATAACGTTTGGTCATTACAGAATTCCTCTCTCTTCAAAAATCTCAGCCACGGTGAAGATATCTTTATCGCCACGACCTGATAGGTTAACAATAATGATCTGATCTTTATCATCATGTTCAATGATTTTAAGTGCATGTGCTAATGCGTGTGATGACTCTAACGCAGGAATAATGCCCTCTTTTTGTGACAACGCTTTAAACGCCATTAGCGCTTCATCATCGGTGGCATTTACATATTGCGCGCGGCCTGTTTCAGCTAAGTGTGCATGTTGTGGCCCCACTGAAGGGAAATCCAGTCCTGCTGAAATAGAGTAAGACTCTTGTACTTGACCATGTTTGTCTTGCATCATTAATGAGTGCATACCAAAGAAGATACCTTTTGACCCATAAGAGATAGGACAACCATGTTTACCCGTATGGATACCATGACCGCCCGGTTCAACACCAATGAGTTGTACACTTTCATCGTCAATAAAATCATTAAACATGCCGATAGCATTAGAGCCACCCCCGACACAAGCGATCACCATATCAGGTAATACACCCTCTTTTTTAAGGCATTGCTGTTTTGCTTCTTCACCAATCATTTTTTGAAATTCACGCACAATGGTTGGGAAAGGATGAGGTCCTGCGGCGGTGCCTAACAGGTAATGTGTATCTTCGTAGCTGCCCGCCCAATCACGTAGCGCTTCGTTACACGCATCTTTTAACGTAGATGCGCCACTGTGTACGGCAATGACTTCTGCGCCCATTAAACGCATACGAAATACGTTAGGTTTTTGGCGTTCCATGTCTACCGCGCCCATGTATATTTTACACTTAAGATCTAATAATGCACAGGCAAGCGCGGTCGCAACACCATGTTGGCCTGCACCTGTTTCGGCAATAATCTTGTTTTTCCCCATGCGTTTAGCAAGCAGTGCTTGGCCTAATACTTGGTTAGTTTTGTGTGCGCCACCGTGCAGTAGATCTTCACGTTTTAGGTACAGTTTGGTTTTTTTGCCTTTGGTTAAATTACGGCACAATGTTAGTGGTGTCGGGCGACCTGCGTACTCGGTTAATAACTCTGAAAACTCAGCAATAAATTCAGGACAGGTTTGTGCTTTGACAAATTCCGCCTCTAGTTGCTTTAATGCAGGGACTAAAATTTGTGGCACATACATACCGCCAAACTGTCCAAAATAGGGATTTAATTTTTCCATTTTTTGTAACCTTTTGAAATTATTTAATAAGGCAGGACTAAAGTCCCACTTCCAAGTTTATCTGTTTTGGGACGTGAGGCTTTTGCCTTGCCTGTTTTGATTTGCTTTTAAGCAAACAGTGCAGGATCAAAGTCTCACGTCCTATGTTAGTTACGCGCGTAACATATACTGTCGAATCTCAGAAAATGCACTATTGATTTTATCGACATCTTTTTGGCCTGGTTTGCTCTCTAGTCCTGAATTAAAATCAAGGCCAGCAACACCCATTAACGCTGCTTGTTGTGCATTTTCGGGGGTCAGTCCCCCTGCGAGTATAATGTTGTTTTTATCGATATTAGCCTCTGCGAGCAGTGACCAATCAAATACTTTGCCTGTACCACCTGTTTGATTGCCAATGCGAGTATCAAGCAGGTGTTTATCAACGTTAAATTTTTCAAATGCTGGTAGCGTTTCAGATACACCGTGTGCTTTCCAAATCTGACAGGTTTTAGGTAATAAGCTACGTAACATTTTAACATCTTTAGGTGTTTCATCACCGTGCAGTTGTACCACTGCAAGCCCTAAACGTTTAACGGTATAGGCGATTAATTCAGGATCTTCATTTTGGAAAACACCTACATATTTAAGGGGGGCACCGAACATCACTAAGCGTGCTTCTTCTGTATCCACAAAACGTGGTGAGGTATCGACAAAAATAAGACCGCCGTAAATAGCCCCCGCTTTATACACGTTGGCTGCTTGATGAGAGTGCGTTAACCCACATACTTTGTTTTCGCCTAAAATAAGTTGTCGACAGGCAAATTCAATATTGTCTTGGCTCATAATAGAACTACCGACTAAGAAACCGTTGGCATATTTGCTCAGTTCAACCACTTGGCTGTGGTGATTGATACCTGATTCTGAAATCACAATTCTGTCTGCTGGAATATTTTTAGCCAGTACTTTAGTGCGATTAAGATCGATGCTCATATCACGTAGGTCACGGTTATTAATACCAATGACTTTTGCGCCAAGGGCAATCGCACGTATGCGCTCTTCCTCATTGCTTATCTCTGTGAGCACTCCCATGTTAAGGCTATGTGCTGTATCACGCAGAGCTTGGTAAGCATCATCATCAAGCACAGAAAGCATCAGCAAAATAGCATCTGCTTTATAGAGGCGTGCAAGGTAAATTTGGTAGGTATCAATGATGAAGTCTTTACAGATAACGGGTTGCGTTACAATGTCACGCACTTGTGTGATGTAATCAAAACTGCCTTGAAAATATTTTTCATCGGACAATACTGATATTACGTTCGCATGATGTTGGTAAACATTGGCGATCAAGTCTAAGTCAAACTCAGGGCGAATTAACCCTTTTGAAGGGGAGGCTTTTTTACACTCTAAAATAAACACCGTTTCATCTTGATCAAGTGCTTCATAAAAATGGCGATCACTGTCGATAAGCTGATCTTTGAAACTGATCAGTGGTTGTTCTTTTTGGCGGTTTTTAACCCACTCCACTTTATCATCAACAATTTTTCCTAAAATGGTATCTTGTAAGCTTGTATCATTAAGCATGACTCATCTCCGCTAATTTATTTACTAATTGTAATGGTTTGCCACTGTTCATTGCTGTCAATGCCATATTTGTACCTGCTTTAAAATCGTCAGCTAAGCCATTTAAGACCAATAAGGCTGAGGTATTTATGGCGACCGCTGCTTGCTGTGCATCGGTGCCTTTACCTTGTAGTATTTTCTCGGTGATGATTTTATTATCGGAAGGCGTGCCACCAAAAATAGATTCAATCGGATACGTTTTAACACCAAAATCAGCAGGTGTTAAGGTGTATTCTTTAATTTGACCATTCACTAATTCCGCAACTTGTGTCTCGCCATGCAGGGCGACTTCATCAAGGCCACTACCAAAGACGACCATCACACGTTCCATACCGAGTTGCTGCTGAACTTGTGCAATCGGCTTGAGTAGCTCAGATGCGTAAACACCCATTAATTCAAATTTGGGACGTGCAGGGTTTATCAGCGGACCTAACAGGTTGAAAATAGAACGGGTTTTCAGTGCCGCACGCACAGGCGCCGCAAAACGCATACCTGCATGATAAGCGGGCGCAAAAATGAAACAGATATTGAGTTCATCTAAACATCGTCGAGCAACCTCAGCCGACATCTCAAGATTTACTCCAAAGGCGGCTAATAAGTCCGATGATCCTGATTTACTCGATACACTGCGGCTACCATGTTTACATACTTTTAAGCCACAACTGGCCGCTACAATGGCACTGGCTGTGGAGATATTAATAGTGCCAATGCCATCCCCCCCTGTACCCACAATATCGGTAAACGGATAATCAGGTCGTGGAAAGGGTTTTGCTTGCGCAAGCAGGGCGTTAGCGGCCCCTGTTATTTCATCAATGGTTTCACCGCGCATTTTTAAGGCGGTGATTGCTGAAGATAAGACGATAGGGTCTACTTCGCCTTTAACCACTTGTTCAAAAAAAGTTTGGCTCTGCTCAATGCTGAGGGATTTTCCTTGATATAACTGTTCTAAAATATCCATTTAGCTTGCTTCCAAATTAGTCACAAAATTTAAACTGTTTTCCAGTAGGTTTGCACCTTCACAGGTTAAGATTGATTCAGGGTGAAATTGAAACCCGATCACCCGCTCTGCTTGGTTGTAAACAGCCATACACATGCCGTTAAAATCAGCGACCACTTCTAAGGACTCAGGAATCGTTGTGCCGACCAGTGAGTGATAACGTGCCACTGAAAGTGGCTGACTTAACCCACTGAACATGCGATCGCCACAATGGTTAATCAAAGATGATTTACCGTGCATTATCTCATCTGCGCCACCCACTGTGCCACCATACTGTTCAATTAAGGCTTGATGGCCTAAACAGATACCGATCATTGGAATTTGACCACGGCAAAGTCCGATAAGCTCAATCAAGCAACCTGCTTTACTGGGAACGCCAGGGCCGGGAGATAAAATGAGCACCACATCGTTTGCACAGGCATCAATATGTGCTTTAATTTGGCTTGCCGATTGGTTATTACGGTAGATTTTAACCGGGTAACCAAGGGCTTTAAATTGATCTACCAAGTTATAAGTAAATGAATCAAAATTATCCAAGAAAAAGAGGGTCGTTGTTTTAGTCTCTGTCATGCTTATTCGCCTTGAACGTCAGTGAGGGTTGTTCCGTGTGCCAGTGCGATAGCATTTAAAACCGCGGCCGCTTTTTGGCGTGTTTCGTTGGCTTCTAATTGCGGCACAGAATCAAAAACAACACCTGCGCCCGCTTGTGCATAAGCAATATCGTCTTTCACAAATGCACTGCGAATAACAATACAGGTATCCATATCACCGACACCGTTAATATAACCCACTGCACCGCCATAACTACCACGACGTTTTTTCTCTACATCACGTACCAGTTGTGACGCGCGAATTTTCGGTGCGCCGACTAACGTGCCCATGTTCATACACGCTTGATAAGCATGCAGTGCGTCTAAATCACTGCGTAACTGACCGACTACACGTGAAACAAGGTGCATGACATGGCTGTAACGATCAACTTGTAACAGGTCTGCTACATGGCGCGTGCCCGGCTCACTGATACGTGCAACATCGTTACGCGCTAAATCAACGAGCATTAAGTGTTCTGAGGTTTCTTTTTTATCTAAACGCAGTTCTAATTCTAAACGGCTATCTAAGTCTTTGCTGATACTGCCATCTGTATTAAAGCCTCGACTACGTGTACCTGCAATCGGGTATATCTCAACTTCGTTATTCTCTTTCGTGTATTTCAATGCACTTTCTGGTGATGCGCCAAAGAGAATAAAATCACTGTCTTTTAGGTAAAACATATAAGGACTAGGATTCGTTTCTTTGAGTTTTGCATAAGCGGCTAACGGGTTAGGGCAGTGTAGAGAGAAACTACGTGATGGCACCACTTGGAAAATATCACCCTTTACAATGTTCTCTTTTAATTGATTAACAATGGCACAATATTCATCATCACTGACATCAACGCTGATTTTACCCGTAAGTGGAATCAGTTTATTGGCACAAGGGGTAAAGTTACGACAGAGATTTTTAATTTCAGCGAGACGCATCGAGATGCGCACATGGTTTTCATCGCTGTATAAACCACCAAAGACAGATCCGAGAATTTCACTTTTCTGAGTTTGATGATCGTGGATCATTAAGGTTTCAGCAACATAAAACAGGTAATCAGGACAACAGTTCTCGCCATCGGGCACATCACCAATCTCTTCAAAACTGGCAATAAAGTCATAAGCGAATATGCCACCTAAAAATAGTGCTTGTGCATGACTTGAATCTTTTTTAATTTGATCCACGATAAAACGAATAGCATCGACAGGGGAAGATGATTTTAAGCGGTTATCTTCATCACCACTGCGATCAGATTCTGGGAAAAGCAGTACCAATTTACTCGGTGATTGTTGTTTAATCAGTTCGATAGAAAATTTAGGAGTGATAAAGGTGATCAAATCTTTACCATTATCAGTGAGTGCCTCGAGTGTCACGGTTAACCCGTTGCAGGTGATTTTTAAACAAGCATCGACGAGCATTAAACTTTTGAGGTGCGCTTTAGAATCAATTTCCGCAGAATCAAACAGCAGGTGGTTAGCACTGTTGACGCTCATCTTTTTAAATAGGCCCAATGAATCTTGGATATATTCACATTTTTTCTGTAGCGTTTTTAAAAGCCCAATTGGGTGGTGTGTGTTCATCTTGTGATCCTTTATATATTTAGCTTGGCAAATTTAGTTTGTTTTTTTTTGGCTATTTTTGCCATCGCCAAGATAGTTTAAGGATGATGTTCAATATTCTCATTTTTATTCCACTCTATTTTCTAAACGCCAAAAACCAAAAAAGCCCGCAATTTGCGAGCTTCTTAATTTGGTTTTGGGAAAATATTATATACAAAAACCTCATTGCTCGCTTAAGAGAATGAGTGCCACCAAGAATCAGTAAGAGTAATTGTATTAAAAATCATATATCATGCGTCCCATAAATTATAGCAACCATTTTTTGCGATTCGCGCGCTAATGTCAAGTTGATTCTTAGGATATTCATGTTAATTGATCTTCACTCACACACTACCGCTTCAGATGGTCAATTAACACCCAGTGAGTTAGTGAACCGTGCTGAAAATCGTCAGGTAAATGTATTAGCCATTACCGATCACGATACCATCGATGGCCTTGCAGAAGCGCAACGCACTATTGATGATAACGGATTAAAGTTAACCCTGATTAAGGGCATTGAAGTCACTACTAATTGGCTGAATCATGAGATTCATGTGGTTGGGGTGAATATTGACCCTACTAATGTGCAATTATCAAACCTTATCACGTTGCAAAAAGAGAAGCGTGAAATTCGTGCTATTGAGATGGGACGCAGGCTCGCTAAGGCGAACATTGAAGGTGTTTATGAAGGCGCGAAAGCACTTGCGGGAGAAGGCGCTATTACGCGTGCTCATTTTGCACGTTATCTGGTTGAACAGGGCGTTGCACCGACGTTTCAAAAAGTGTTCGATAAATATTTAAGCCGTGGTAATACCGGTTATGTACCCCATAACTGGGTCGATATTGACGAAGCGATTGTTGCCATTCAGCAAGCGGGTGGACAAGCTATTTTAGCGCACCCAAATCACTACAAGCTCTCAAATAAATGGATGCGTCGTCTGTTTACTGATTTTAAAGCGTTAGGTGGGGATGCAATGGAAGTGGCGATGGGACAACAATCACCACAAGTGCGACTACAATTAGCGATGTGGAGCGAAGAGTATGGTTTGCTTGCATCACAGGGCAGCGATTTTCATTTTGTAGGACGCTGGCGTGATTTAGGTAAAGCATTACATCTACCCGAGATCGCTAAACCAATATGGGCAGATTGGCCTATTTATAAAGAATTTAAAGAGAAACAGCTAACATGAGTCAATTTTTTTATGTACACCCGGATACCCCACAACTGCGTTTAATGAAACAAGCGGTCGAGATCATCAAAAAAGGGGGGGTGGTTATCTATCCCACCGATTCAGGTTATGCGTTAGGTTGCTTGATGGAAAATAAACGCGGTTTAGAGCGTATTTGTCAGATTCGTGATTTAGACAAAAAGCATAACTTTACCCTTGCATGTCGAGACCTTTCAGAGATTGCAACTTATGCGCGTGTTGATAATCAAGGGTATCGTGCACTGAAAAATAATACACCAGGTGCGTATACGTTTATTTTTAAGTCAACCAAAGACTTGCCTAAGCGTTTAATGAACCCAACAAAACGCACTATTGGCATTCGTATTCCAGATAATGCCATTGCGTTAGCACTGCTTGAAGAGTTAGGGGAACCATTAATGACCACTAGCTTAATTTTACCGGGCAAAGACAGTACAGAATTTGATCCTGAAGAGATTCGTGATCAGTTAGAAAATCAAGTTGATTTGATATTAAACGGGGGTTATTTAGGTGAATCGCCGACTACTGTCATCGATTTTTCTGATGATGAAGCTGTCATCGTGAGAGAGGGGGCGGGGGATCTCGCCCCATTCCAATAAATAATAACGCAGGTCATCGTCTAGCTTAACCCTTAGGAATCGTTACACAATAACTTGCGCTAAATTGTTTTCAAAAAGCCTAAAATGACGGGTTATTTTGAAAACAAAAGCACAACTAATTTTGAAGCCGATCCTAAGTCATTATTAGACTTTAAATAAGCAATTAAAATTTTAAAAACGTTAACACTTAAAATTTAAGTGTTAGTTGGCATAATGAGAATTACCCAAGGGAATAATTATGAGTGAAAAATTACAAAAAGTATTAGCACGATCAGGCAAAGGCTCACGCCGTAAAATGGAAGTGGTCATTGCAGAAGGGCGCGTCAGTGTCGATGGTAAAGTGGTTGGCCTTGGCGAGCGTGTGACTGAGGGGCAGCTTATCCGTCTTGATGGCCATATGGTGAAATATATCACCGAAGAAAATACCGTGTGTCGCGTGCTTGCATATAACAAACCAGAAGGTGAAGTGTGTACTCGAAGTGATGAAGAGGGGCGTAAAACCGTTTTTGAACGTCTACCACGTTTAAATGGTGCGCGTTGGATCTCAATCGGTCGTTTAGATATCAATACCTCTGGTTTATTACTGTTTACTACCGATGGTGAATTCGCCAACCGTATGATGCATCCAAGTCGTGAAGTTGAGCGTGAATATGCCGTGCGTATTTTTGGTGAAGTGGATGAAGCGATGCTTAACCGTCTGCGCATGGGCGTGAAGTTGGACGATGGTGAAGCTAAATTCCTGTCGATTAAAGAATCTGGTAAAGAAGCAGGCGGTGAAGGAATTAATCGTTGGTATCACGTAGTATTAACCGAAGGTCGTACGCGTGAAGTGCGCCGTTTATGGGAGAGCCAAGGTGTACAAGTGAGCCGTTTAATGCGTGTACGTTACGGTCAGTTGCATCTTGATAAGCAATTACCACAAGGTGGTTGGACTGAGCTGAGCCTGAAAGAGGTCAATCACTTCCGTAAGCTTGTTGAAATGCCAAAAGAGACTGAAAGTAAAGTGCGTGTTGATGAGAATAAAACTAAAAACACTCAAGCACGTATACGTCGCGCGGTGAAAAAACATACTAAACATCGTAAAGCGGGCGAACGTCGTCGTAATACGGCACGTACACGTAACTAGCACCTCAAATGGCTGATAAATTATTTATCGGCCATTTTTTTATCCTATCTCCAAAAAACCGCCTCCGTTAGGATCAGCAATGAAAATTGATTTAACAAAATTAGTCACAGAAAGTCGTAATCCCCATTCAGAAAAAATCGACACATTATCAACCTTTGAGATGTTAAAGCTGATTAATGATGAAGATAAAAAAGTGGCGATTGCGGTAGAGAAAACACTGCCTGACATTACTCTTGTTGTTGATGCGGTGGTCAACGCTTTTCAAAATCAGGGGCGTTTAATTTATATCGGCGCGGGTACCTCTGGTCGTTTAGGTATTTTAGATGCCAGTGAATGCCCGCCTACTTATGGATCGAAACCTGAGCTGGTCATTGGCTTAATTGCGGGGGGTAATAAAGCGATTTTAAGTGCCGTTGAAAATGCAGAAGATAACCGAGAGTTGGCTGTGGCAGATTTGCAAGCACTGTCATTTAATCAAAATGATTTGTTAGTGGGTATTGCCGCCAGTGGTCGCACTCCTTATGTCTTAGGTGCGATGGAGTATGCACTCTCTTTAGGGGCGACAGTTGCGAGTGTAAGCTGCAATCCACAAAGTCCAATGACTGAGCTTGCAAGCATTGCTATCACACCCATTGTAGGGCCTGAAGTGGTGACAGGATCTTCACGCATGAAAGCGGGAACAGCGCAAAAACTGGTGTTAAATATGATCACCTCGGGCGCAATGATCAAAATGGGTAAAGTGTTTGGCAATTTAATGGTGGATGTTGAAGCGACCAACGCAAAGTTAGTACAACGCCAAAAAAATATTGTCGTAGAGGCAACTGATTGCTCGTTCGAGGATGCTGAACAAGCATTAAGCGCTTGTGAGTTTCATTGTAAAACCGCGATTGTGATGATTTTACTGGATATTGATGCGCTGAGTGCTAAGCAGAAACTTAATAACAGTGGTGGGTTTATTCGCCAAACATTGAGCTGAAAATCCAACCTCATTGACGTTGGATTTTTATTAGCGAGGAAACTACTTCATCTCTCTATCAAGTAACTTAATGCTATTAATAATTACTGGTTGCACAGGTTTATCTTGGCTTGCTGTTTTTACTTTTGCAATTTTATCAACCACATCCATGCCTAATGTCACTTCCCCAAAGACTGTATAGCCCCAGTTGCCACCTTTAGCATCTAAAAATGCATTGTCTTTATGATTAATAAAGAATTGGCGTGATGCGGAGTGCGGGTTAGCGGTACGTGCCATGGCGAGTGTGCCACGCTCGTTGCTTAATCCATTACGAGATTCATTTTCAACAGGGGGCAAGGTTGACACTTTGTTGCCTGTTTTCGCTGAGAATCCACCTCCTTGAATCATAAATCCGTTGATCACACGATGAAAAGTGGTTTTTTTGTAACCATCTTTTTGTACATAAGCTAAAAAATTTGCCACTGTTTTGGGTGCTTCATCAGGAAACAGTTCAATGATGATCTGGCCCTTTGATGTTTCCATGACTACCGTTGGGTTTTCTGCTGCAAACAGGTTGAAGCTTGCTATTAACATAAAGAGAGATAAAAAAGTTTTCATGATTTTTCCTATTGTGTTCCGATATATTGCTGTCTGATACGGGAGAGTTAAAGTTGCGCTAGTTTAGCGTTAAGCTCAGGATCTTGAACTATTTGATCCAATAGTTGTGATAACTGTGTATTTAATTGTGTTGTCAGTGCCTTTATATCGACACTAAAAGGTGCTTTCTCTTCATAATGAGAGCGGAATGTTTTACTAAAGGTGATTTTATCAGTATTAAGTTGTACTTTTATGACCATATTAATATCAGTTTCATGGCTGAGACTACCCTGTTCAACCTCTGCTAATAGTTTAATAAGTTGGATCTCTATCTGTTTGTCATTTTGTTTTTTATTGCTGAGGTGATAGCCCTGTTTTAACCAGTGACCGTATAATGTTTTTTCAATGGTTAAACGACTGCTTGTTGATTCATGAATCAGTGTTGCCACTTTATCACCAGAGCTAATGGCGATGAGATAACGTGCATTACGCAAATCAATGCTATTTACTGACCAGATTTTTTCACTCTCTATCTTATTAATAGTGATATTTTCATCTAGTTGTGGTGTTAATTTTAAACTCGTTGGTGTGTTTGCACAGGCGGATAAAAGCAGTATAGGTAATAGTAGGCAGATGCCTTTAATGGTTAAACGCTTCACAATAGTTTTCCTATATAGAGGTGATAAGTTGCTAGCATAGCAAATTTATCGTCTTGGTTTTGTAAATGGGTGATTTTTAAACATTGGAAAGGTTAAATTTTCAAAAAAACCTTATAAATGCATTGTATTTGTTAGCTTTTATTATCTACTGCTCACTGTGGGTTACAATTGCTTATTTCAGATAATAATCTTTTTTTGTACAAAATATGATCCAATAGACTTATTCACTTTCAGTTGAAGATCTTATTCAAAATGCTCTGGTTTTGCTGCAGGCTAGGCACTCTCTAGGCTGGCAATGGTTATCCACTTTTTCTGTGGATAACTCTGTGGGGCATTATCTGAAAAGGTGCTGAAAGACTGATGTTTGCTTGCTTACGCTTACATTGCTGTAAAAATACACATAAATATTTTATATTTAAAAACAGTAGGTTATATATGTCAAGAGCTGTTTATTAGTTTTTGTTTGATGTTTTTTTTTTATTATTATAAAAAAGTCGTGTCAATAATTTTCTGTGAATTATTTTCAAGTTTGTGGAAATATATTAATTGACAAGCTGTTAGAGTTGTAAGTTTTTATTGTTTGTTTTGTAAACATTGATAAACCGTTCTTTATTCAAAAAAAAGTGTAAGATCATTTGTTGCTTTAATGATCACTTTAAAAACTAATTGTTATTATTGACCCTGTTAATGAATTGTTAATTGTTATAAACAAGCTGTTCGTGCTGTTATCTTATCTAAAGTGGTAATTGTGTGACATTTTGAACTTTGTATCTATTATTTTGCTTGCTGTTCTGTTTGATTTTGAGGTTATTATGGAAAAATTATTTCAGTTATCATCCCCTTTTTCTCCTGCGGGTGATCAACCTACTGCGATAAAGCAGCTGGTGGAGGGTATTGAATCAGGACTCGCGTTTCAAACGCTGTTAGGGGTAACAGGATCAGGGAAAACGTTTACGTTGGCGAATGCGATTGAGCAGTTAAATCGGCCCACGTTGATTCTTGCGCCAAACAAAACCTTAGCTGCACAGCTCTATGGTGAGATGAAAGAATTCTTTCCTAATAATGCAGTAGAATACTTTGTTTCCTATTACGATTATTACCAACCAGAAGCGTATGTGCCAAGTTCAGACTCTTTTATTGAGAAAGATGCGGCGGTAAACGCGCATATTGAGCAGATGCGTCTATCTGCGACTAAAGCGCTACTTGAGCGTAAAGATGTTATTTTAATCGCCTCTGTTTCTGCTATTTATGGGTTAGGTGATCCCGATGCTTATTTAAAAATGATGTTGCACCTCACTGTCGGTGAATTTATCTCTAGTCGTGATATTTTACAGCGTTTGGTGGATTTACAATATAACCGCAATGAGACCGAACTTAGTCGCGGTACGTTTCGCGTACGTGGTGAGGTGATTGATATCTTCCCTGCGGACTCGGAAAAAGAGGCGCTGCGCATTGAACTGTTTGATGATGAAGTTGAAAATATCACTGTGTTTGATCCTTTAACAGGTCAAACCTTAGATAAACTCACCCGGGTGACCGTTTATCCTAAAACCCATTATGTCACCCCGCGAGCACAGATATTAAAAGCGGTTGATGCAATCAAAGAGGAGTTAAACGCGCGTAAAAAAGAGTTTATTGCACAGGGTAAGTTAGTGGAGGAGCAACGTATCTCACAACGCACTTTGTATGATATTGAGATGATGAATGAACTCGGTTACTGCTCGGGCATTGAAAACTACTCTCGTTATCTCTCAGGGCGTGAGCAAGGTGCGCCACCTCCTACGTTGTTTGATTACTTGCCGAAAAATAGTCTATTAATCATCGATGAAAGTCATGTTACTGTGCCGCAAATAGGCGCAATGTACAAAGGTGATCGTAGTCGCAAAGAGAACTTAGTGAATTACGGTTTTCGTTTGCCCTCTGCCCTTGATAATCGCCCTTTGATGTTTGAGGAGTTTGAAGCGATCTCCCCACAAACCATCTATGTTTCAGCCACCCCAAGTGATTACGAGATTGAAAAATCACAGGGTGAGATTGTACGTCAAGTGATCCGCCCCACAGGATTGTTAGATCCTGAAATTGAGGTGCGCCCAGTGGATACTCAAGTGGATGATCTGCTTTCAGAAATTAACCTACGTTTACCCCTCAAAGAGCGTGTTTTAGTCACCACCTTAACCAAGCGCATGGCGGAAGATCTCACCGATTACCTGAGCGAACATGGTATTAAAGTACGTTATCTGCATTCTGATGTTGATACGGTGGAGCGTGTGGAGATAATTCGTGACTTACGTTTAGGCGTGTTTGATGTATTAATTGGTATCAACTTATTACGTGAAGGGTTAGACATTCCCGAAGTCTCGCTGGTGGCCATTTTAGATGCCGACAAAGAGGGTTTTTTACGCTCAGAGCGCTCATTAATTCAAACCATGGGGCGTGCTGCACGTAATCTCAAAGGTAAAGCGATTCTTTATGCTGCTAGAATCACCGGCTCAATGCAAAAAGCGATTAAAGTAACCGAAGACAGGCGCGCGCTACAACATCAATTTAATCTTGATAATGGCATTACGCCACAAGGTTTAAATAAAGCGGTCACCGATATTATGCAACTTGGACAACGTAACCTCAAAAAAGGCAACTCAAAACAGTCAAAAATTGCAGAGTATAAAGCCAATTACGAGATACACAGCGAGCGAGACATTCTCAAGTTGATCGCCAAACTTGAAAAGCAGATGTTTGCGTTTGCGAAAGAGTTAGAGTTTGAAAAAGCTGCCCAACTGCGTGACGAGGTGAGCAAATTGCATGAACAGCTAGTAAGTATGGGATAGAGGGAATAAGTCGGGTCAGATCAAACTTTATCCTTTGTGCCTTCGTGGTATCATGTTTAAGCCTTTAACATGAGCTTAAACTATTTTCATTCCTTCATTTTCTAACATCTCGATCAATGATATAAGTGGTAGACCAATTAAGCTGTTAGGATCTTTTCCCTCAAAGCTTGCAAACAGTGTGATGCCATAACCTTCACTTTTAAAACTGCCTGCGCAGTTATAGGGTTGCTCTTTATGCAGGTAGTTAGTGATCATCTCATCTGTTAACGCACGAAATTTAACCACAAAAGGTTCAACCAGTGATTGGATATTACCTGTTTTGCTGTTTACTAAAGCAAGCCCAGTATAAAAGGTGATACTTTTGCCACTGGCTGCTTTTAACTGTTTAAAGGCGTTTTCAAAGTTGTGTGGTTTACCTAAAATAACGCCATTATTAATACACACTTGGTCTGAGCCGATGACCAATGCATCTTCAAAATGGGGGCTAATCGCTTGTGCCTTTTTAATGGCTAAACGTTCAACTAATTGTTGTGCGGTTTCTCCTGCTAGTGCAGTTTCATCTACATTGGGTTTTTCCGTTAAAAAGGTCAGGTGTAACTTTTCTAGTAACTGTTTTCTAAAGGGAGAAGTGGAGGCTAAAACAACTGTTTGTGGCATAATGGGCTCATTGTTAGGTAAGAATCTTGCTATATTAAGTGCTGAAAAATCAGAAAGCGAACGTTAACGTTAAAAGATATAAATAATCACTATTTTTCTTTGACTATCGTCTAACCAATCTATATCATTCGCGCCCATGCAAAAGGTTAAATTACCGATTAGCGTTGATCCGGTACGCGCTGCTCAGTCTGGCACAGAATTTGAAGCTATAATTCAGAAAGCCTTAATGAGAAGATTAGCGGAATCAACAATCAGTATTCAATCTGATATCAAGACTCAATTTATTTTTGAAGTTGACCAACAAAAGTTGCGAATATTTCATGGTAAAGCGAGTGTTGCAGTAGAACTCACTTGTCAACGGTGCAATGAGCCTATGATTTATCAGTGTGAAGCTGAATTTACGTATTGTCCTGTTCATAATCAAGAGCAGGAAAATAATTGTCCAGACGTGTATGAACCCATTTATTATGATGAAAATGGGGAGGTAAATCTTCACGACATCGTTGAAGATGAGCTGATATTGACTCTGCCTCAGATATCGAAACATGCAATCAATGATTGTGTTGAAAGTAAGTTTGACCTTACTTTTGGTGAGATTGAAGAAGAAGAAGAACAACGTCCCAACCCATTTGATGCTTTAGCTCAACTAAAGCGCAAATAACAAGTAGGAATTTTTACAATGGCAGTACAAAAAAGTCGTAAGACTCGTTCAAAGCGCGGCATGCGTCGTTCACATGATGCACTAAGTGCTCCAGCTCAACTTACTGTTGACGCTACGTCTGGTGAAACTCATCGCCGTCATCACATGACTGCAGATGGTTTCTATAAAGGCAAAAAAGTAATCGAACTATAAGATTACCTTGCGTAACTATACTATTGCGCTTGATGCCATGGGGGGCGATCTCGGCCCCCATATTTCACTCCTAGCAGCGAAAAAAACACTCCAAGATTACCCTACACTCTCGCTAATTATTATTGGCACTCGTGAAAAAATAATTCCCCTATTAAAACAGTTCGATCTCTTAGACCATTCAAGACTTACTTTTATTCATGCTGATAATGTTATCTCAATGGAAGATGATCCTATTTATGTATTACGCCATGTTTCAAACTCATCCATGCATGTTGCCCTTAAAATGGTTGCTGATGGTGAAGCTGAAGCCTGCGTAAGTGCAGGTAATACGGGCGCGTTGATGTTGCTTGCAAAGCGCGCGCTGAAAACCATATCAACCATTTCAAGACCTGCTTTAGTTTCTGGTTTACCTAATAACGCTGAGGGGCATACCTATCTGCTTGATCTTGGCGCTAATCTTCAATGTGATAGCGATACGTTATTTAATTTTGCAGTCATGGGTAGCGTGTTGTGTGAAAAGGTAGAGCAACTTAGAAAACCTCGCGTCGCACTGCTCAATGTCGGTAAAGAGAGTAATAAAGGCAGTGATATTATTAAGCGCTCTGCTACCTTGCTTCGTGATAGTCAATATATTAACTATGTTGGTTTTATCGAAGCAGATGAACTGTTTTCTTGCCAAGCAGATGTGGTAGTAACCGATGGTTTCACGGGTAATATTGCGCTGAAAAGTTATGAAGGAATGGGGCGTGTTTTTTTACAACAGCTTGATAAAGCGGTAAACTCTAATTTTTATAGTAAGTTACTCGGTAAGTTATTAAGCCCCATCTTAAAAAAGCAATTTAAACATTTACACCCAGATATGTATAATGGTGCGAGTTTAATTGGTCTGCGTGGTATTGTGGTCAAAAGCCATGGCAGTGCAAATGAAATTGCATTTTCCTATGCGATTGAGCAAGCGATTAAAGAGATCCAGTGGCAGATTCCAAGTTGTATTTCAAACCGGCTAGAAGCCGTTTTATTAGAGCGAGATTGTTTATCACATGAATAGCAAAATTACAGGGTCGGGTAGCTATCTACCGACAGCGATACGTAGCAATGATGATTTAGAAAAAATGGTCGACACCAGTGATGAATGGATCACCGTGCGTACGGGTATTAAAGAGCGTCGTATCGCTAATGCTGATGAGACGATTGCATTTATGGGGCATCAAGCGGGTTTAAAAGCGCTTGAAGCTGCTAATCTAACAGCGACTGATTTAGACCTGATTGTGGTTGCTACAACCAGTAATCATAATGCATTTCCCTCTGCAGCTTGTGAAGTTCAAAATTTATTTGGCATTTATGATATTCCTGCGTTTGACATTGCAGCTGCCTGTGCGGGTTTTACCTATGCGCTGAGTGTGGCTGATAATTTTATTAAAGCAGGTGCTGCTAAAACAGTGTTAGTGATTGGTGCAGATACACTCGCTGCGACGTGCGATCCTACGGATCGTGGCACTATTATCCTCTTTGGTGACGGTGCAGGCGCGGTGATTGTCAGTGCCAGTGAAGAAAAAGGCATTTTATCAACCCATATTAATGCCGATGGCCGTTTTGGTGAACTACTAAAATTACCTAATGCACAACGTGGCAATGCTGATGCGGTCAATGATGCTTACCTTTCGATGGCGGGTAACGATGTCTTTAAAGTGGCGGTGAAAAAACTCAGCCAAGTGGTTGTTGATACATTAGCCGCCAACAACATTGATAAAGCAGAATTAGATTGGTTAGTACCACATCAAGCCAATAAACGTATTATTACAGCTACTGCTAAAAAATTAGGTATGTCGATGGATCAAGTTATTTTAACACTTGAAAAACACGGTAATACCTCTGCTGCATCCGTACCTTTAGCATTTGATGAAGGCATACGCTCAGGAAAAATTAAAACTGGGCAGTTGGTATTATTAGAAGCATTTGGTGGTGGATTTACGTGGGGTAGTGCGTTAATACGCATGTAGGCTTCATCAGGAAGTAAGGCTTTAGCCCTGATTAAAAAAATTCAAAACAGGAGCTCTCTCCTGTTTTTTCTTATTGATGATTTAACGTTATCAAGGAATAAAAATATGACAAACTTTACTTTTGCCTTTCCGGGGCAAGGCTCACAAAGCGTAGCGATGCTCGCTGAACTTGCTGAGCAGTTTCCAACCGTTGTTGAAACTTACCAACAAGCAAGTGATGTACTGGGTTACGATCTTTGGGCATTAGTACAAAATGGCCCAAGTGAGTCTCTTAATCAAACGGATAAAACACAACCTGCATTGCTTGCTGCATCGGTTGCGATTTGGCGTGTTTGGGCGGAGCAGGGCGGTGCATTGCCGACTGTTATTGCAGGTCACAGCTTAGGTGAATATTCCGCACTGGTTTGTGCGGGGGTTATTGATTTTCAAGAAGCGATTAAGTTGGTTGAACTACGTGGTCAATTGATGCAACAAGCAGTACCTGCCGGTGTTGGCGCAATGACCGCAATTATCGGTTTAGCGGATGATAAAATTAGCGATGCATGTATTGCAGCTGCGCAAGGTGAAGTGGTTTCACCTGTCAATTATAACTCTCCGGGTCAAGTTGTTATCGCGGGTAATAAAGCCGCTGTGGAACGTGCGGGTATTTTATGTAAAGAAGCAGGCGCAAAACGTGCGTTACCGTTACCTGTCTCGGTGCCGTCACACTGTGCCTTAATGAAACCTGCTGCGGAAAAATTAGCAATCGCATTAAAAGAGATTGAATTTAAAATACCTAAAATTTCTGTTATTAATAACGTTGATGTGATTGCGCAAACAGAGTCAGATAAAATTAAAGATGCCTTAGTGCGTCAACTATATTGTCCTGTTCGTTGGACGGATATTATTGAAAAAATGGCTAAGCAAGGGATTAACGTTCAAATAGAAGCGGGTCCGGGTAAAGTATTAAGTGGTTTAGTACGTCGTATTGATAAAAGCTTTACGGCACAAGTAATTAATAGTCCTGCAACGTTGGAAGCAACATTAATTGCAGTGAAAGGAGCACAATAATGAAAGATAAAGTAGTATTAATAACAGGCGCAAGCCGTGGCATCGGCCGTGCAATCGCAGAAAAATTTGTCTCTCTAGGCGCAACGGTTTTAGGCACTGCAACCAGTGAAAAAGGGGCTACAGCAATCAGTGATTACCTTGGTGAATCAGGTAAAGGTTATGTTTTAAATGTGACCGATAATGACTCAATTGCAGCACTTTTCGCTGATATTAAAAAAGAATTCGGCGGTGTGGATGTCTTAGTTAATAACGCAGGGATCACACGTGACAACTTATTAATGCGCATGAAAGATGATGAGTGGAACGATATTATCGATACCAACTTAACGCCTATCTTCAAAATGAGTAAAGCTGCAATACGTCCAATGATGAAAAAACGTTCCGGTCGTATTATCAATATTGGCTCTGTTGTTGGTACAATGGGTAATGCGGGACAAGCAAACTATGCGGCAGCTAAAGCGGGTGTGATTGGTTTTACTAAATCACTTGCGCGTGAAATTGCAAGCCGTGGCATTACTGTTAATACGGTGTCTCCAGGTTTTATTGAAACAGATATGACCAAAACATTAACCGATGAACAGCGTGCGAATACACTTGCAAATGTACCCGCAGGACGTTTAGGTGACCCAAGTGAAATTGCAGCAACAGTCGTGTTTCTCGCGTCGGAAGGGGCTGCTTACATCACCGGTGAAACAATCCATGTAAATGGCGGTATGTACATGGTCTAGCGTAAACATTTTATGTGTCGTCATTTGACTCGATTTCGGCGTTGAAAGTACTCACTTGGTAAACCAAGCTCTGTGCTTTCGCCTTGAACTCACACCAACTGACTTAACATAAACTGCTTACAGTGAATGTGCTTAGGGTAAAAGCAACCAAGCTCCGCGCTTTCGCCTTGTCCTTAGCACCATTCACTTAGTCTGAATCATCACTTGAGTATGAA
>NZ_ATUO01000011.1 GCF_000420245.1 Psychromonas hadalis ATCC BAA-638
TGAGTGTTTATTCGGTATTGAATTAGTCAAGCAGAATGCCCTTGAAGCGCAAAAGTTAGAGGTAAATAGCTGCACTATTCTCTCTGAGCACTTATTTCCTTTAATCGCTGAGTATCAGCGCTTGTGGCGTATTGAGCATCGTGAGGGAAGTCTTCGTGATAGTGTTGAGCGACTGCAATATTTGCAGGGTTTATATGATAATATCTTCTGAATCACAACCATTAAGGAATCGTTACACAATAACTTGCGCTAAATTTTTTTCAAAAAGCCTGAAGGAATCGTTACAAAATAACTTGCGATAAATTGTTTCCAAAAAGCCTTAAGTGACTGGCTATTTTAAAAACAAAATCGTAAGTAATGTTGAAGCCAATTCTAAATGACGGGTTCTTTTAAAAACAAAAGCGCAAGTAATTTTGAAGCCGATCCTAAGCAGAGATAAAATAAAATGAGTAACTCTTTATTAGATGAATTAACCCAAGCTTTACAATGTCTGCCGAGTGTTGGCCCCAAGTCGGCACAACGCATGGTCTATCATCTGCTTGATAAAAACCGCCAAGGTGCATTAAAATTAAGTCATGTATTGGAAAGAGCCGTGCATGAAATTGGTCACTGTAAACAGTGTCGCACTTTTACTGAGTCTGAACTTTGTTATCTCTGTGTGAATGAAAAGCGTAATCACAATGGAAGTATCTGTGTGGTTGAAATGCCGGTAGATGTGCTGGCTATTGAGCAAACTGCGCTATTTTCAGGAACTTATTTTGTGTTGATGGGACATCTTTCACCCCTTGATGGTATCGGCCCTGATCAATTAGGGTTAAATCTATTAGAGTCACAATTATCAACGAGCAATATTAGTGAGGTTATTTTAGCGACCAACCCAACGGTAGAGGGCGAGGCAACAGCGTATTATATTGCTGAAATGGCTAAGAAATTCAACATTAAAGTGAGCCGCATTGCACATGGTGTACCTGTGGGAGGTGAGCTTGAATTTGTGGATAGCACCACATTATCACACTCATTTGCAGGCCGTTCTGAGATTTAACTTGTTGTTTTGGCGAAGCGATGCACCACTTCCGCAGTTGGGAAGTGGAACGTTAGTGCTGCCTTGGTAAAAGCTACTTACCCAGTTTTATTTTCCGTGTTGAACCCACTCTGTTTTTTTGATTAGGGCGTTTTTTAACGCTCTTCTTCCCCGTTCCTTGCGTTTTAAACTGATCCAACCCTGTGTGTCGACTTAATGCGGGTTGTGCAGGTTTTCCCCCTTTCTTAATGATTGCTTTCATCTCATCGCGTGACTCCGCGGGTACTAAACAGCTGGCGCTACGGCCAATCAATTTACGTGCAAGACCCAGTGACTTTAATACTTCACGAATTTGTGGCCAGTTTTCTGGTACATGATAACGTAAAATGGCTTTATGCAGTTTACGTTGGCGTGTGCCTTTGGTGATCAGAACATCTTCACTTTCATTATTTACTTTATGCAGTGGATTTTTCCCTGTGTGATACATAGTCGTGGCATTTGCCATCGGAGAGGGATAAAAATTTTGCACTTGATCTAACTTGAAGTTATTACTTTTTAGCCATAACGCGAGATTAACCATATCTTCATCTGTCGTGCCCGGATGCGCTGAGATAAAGTAGGGGATCAAATACTGTTTTTTATTGGCCGCTTTAGAATACTTTTCAAACATCTGTTTGAACGCTTCGTAGCTAGTCATGGTGGGTTTCATCATCTTATCAAGCGGGCCTTTTTCAGTATGCTCAGGCGCGATTTTAAGGTAACCACCTACATGATGCTCAACCAGCTCTTTCACATAACGCGGATCTTCCACTGCAATGTCATAGCGAACGCCTGATGCGATCAACACTTTTTTAATACCCGGTAGTTTACGAGCGCGACGATAAAGGTTAATGGTATGTTCATGGTCGGTATTCATATGATGACAAATATCAGGGAATACACAGCTTAAACGGCGACAGGTTTGTTCCGCTTTGGGGCTTTTACATTTAAGGCGATACATATTGGCCGTTGGCCCACCTAAATCAGAGATAACGCCTGTAAAACCGGGCACTTTATCACGAATGGTTTCTATCTCTTTGATGATAGAGTCTTCTGAGCGGCTCTGAATAACACGTCCTTCATGCTCGGTGATGGAACAGAAAGTACAGCCCCCAAAACAGCCTCGCATAATATTAATTGAAAAACGGATCATATCGTATGCGGGAATTTTAGCATCACCATAAACAGGGTGAGGTACACGTTGATATTGCAGACCAAATACTGCATCTATTTCAGGCGTGGTTAATGGATAAGCGGGGGGGTTAACCCATAATAATCGTTTTCCATGAAACTGCGCTAATGCACGCGCACAACCCGGATTGGTTTCTTGGTGTAAAACACGTGATGTGTGTGCATACAATACTTTATCTGTTTTCACTTTTTCGTAACTTGGCAGTTGAATGTAGACGTTTTCCCACGGTTTTTTCTTGTGAGATTTTGCCAAAGGAGGCAATACCATAATCGGTTGGGTGACGTCTTGCTCTGCACTGCTTTCATCGGATAATTTTTGTGTGGCGCAGGCAACATTAATATCAGCATAAGGGTTAATAATCGGGTCTATTTTACCCAGTTGATCCACTTGCTGAGAGTCTATTCCCTCCCAGTTAGGCAGTGCTTGTTTGGTTAAAATGGCGGTGCCACGGATATCGAGCATCTCTTTGACTGATTCACCTAACGAGATACGATGCGCAACTTCAAGCAACGGGCGCTCTGCATTACCAAACAGTAAAATATCTGCTTTAGAGTCTAATAATACCGAGTGGCGGACTTTGTCTGACCAGTAATCGTAATGGGCAATACGGCGCAAGCTTGCTTCAATACCACCAATAATAACGGGAACATCTTTATAAGCCTCTTTACAGCGTTGTGTATAACCAAGCACCGCTCTGTCAGGACGTTTTCCGCCCTCATTATTGGGTGTATAAGCATCATCGTGGCGCATGCGACGCTCAGCAGTATAGCGGTTGATCATGGAGTCCATGTTACCTGCAGAAACGCCAAAAAAGAGATTGGGTTTACCCAGTTGCATAAAGGCATCTTTGCTGTGCCAATCGGGTTGTGAGATAATCCCCACACGGTAACCTTGTGCTTCAAGAGTACGGCCGATGACAGCCATACCAAAGCTTGGGTGATCTACATACGCATCACCCACAACAATAATAATATCGCAACTATCCCAACCTAGTTTTCTCATCTCTTTGCGTGACATTGGTAAAAATGGCGCAGGCTTTTCGTTACGCCCTTTAAAAGAGGGGTAAGAGAAAAGAGGGCGGTCAGCTTGCAGTAGATCAAGACTCATTGTTGTTGCCTGTCAGTAGAAAATAATCGCGCAGTTTAACATAACCACACGAATTTCTTAACCGCGAAATTTTTGGGGGAATTTTAAGTAAATAGAACAGTGAATTACAAACTTTCATTGTGAAGTTTTGTTGTTTTGAAAGTTCAAAAAAAAAGTTAACCACGAAGGCACGAAGGAAAAGGAAGGGCAATATTCACCCTTTTTTATTTGCTTTTCTTCGTGAACGCTGTGCAAAGCAGTGGCTTCGTGGTTATGTATTGGGGTTTTAGCGTAGGGTCCCTTATTCAGGAATAACCAACGGATCGGCTAATCGCCCGATCAGTTGGTTGGTTTCAAGCTTCACGTTGTTCAGCATGACATCGATCACATCACCCAGTTGTAACTCTGTTTGCCCTGCAATAATTACCTTGCCCAGTTCTCGACTACAATCTATCTGCTTGGCATCTTTTGTATTTGCACATAACAAGCTACAGGGAATAAAGAAGGTCGCGCCATTCTCTTGAATACGTACACGTACACCTGCTTTGATAATATCAAAAATTTCCGCTTTATAGCGCCATTTTGATTGCACCTGATCTTTTAGGTACTGGCTATATAACAGGTTATTTACATCACGCTCAGCAAGACGTTGTGACTTACGGGCATCATTGAGTAGCGCACCAATATCATCGCTGATAGTAATATTATCTTTTTCTAACAAGATAGACTTAATTAAACGGTGATTAAGCAGATCGCCATATTTTCGGATGGGAGAGGTCCACGTAGCGTAACTTTCAACACCCATTGTGAAGTGCGGTGCAGGACTATTCTTGGTATCGGCATAAGCGAGTAGTTTACGCAGACGATGATCTAAATAACAGTTATGTAATAGGGCCGTTTGCTGACGCATTTTGGTATAACCGCTGAGCGTATTAAGTGTTTCAACATCAGATTCAATATTATATTCGGCTAATAACGTCACCGCTTTGGCGAGACGATCACTGGCAAAACCAGAATGAGTATTAAAAACACCTTGCTGTTTATGTTTACTTAAAAATTGCCCTGCGCAGATGTTGGCTGCAATCATTGACTCTTCTACAAGGCGGTTTGCGGTGCGTCGAGGCTCACATAAAATTTCATAGACTTCACCTTTGTTGTTGAGCTTTAAGGTGTAGTCGGGATTACTTTTAAACACCACGTTGTTTTCTGTACGCCATTGTAAGCGTTTTAAGCTTGCTTCACTGAGTGTTTGTAGTTGCTCCGCCAATTGGCGATTAGGTTTCCATGTATCGCTGTTTTCATCACTATTTTCAAGGTAGTTGGAAACAGCGCAATAGTTAAGACGATAATGAGATTTTATCCATGCCGCAAAAAAGGGTGTTTCTCCAATGATCTCTCCCGCTTTATTAATCTCTATTTGACAGCAAATTGTGGCGCGTTTTTCACCCTCTTTGAGTGAACAAAGACTATCGCTGAGATCGCGTGGTAGCATCGGTACATTAAAGTTAGGCAGATACAGTGTGAATGCGCGACGTTTGGCTTCTGCATCCATTTCACTCTCTTCGGGAACATAAGCACTAGGGTCGGAGATAGCAACGGTCAGCAACCAGCCATTTTCACGAGGCGCAATATGCAGTGCATCATCCATGTCTTGGGTATTGATACCATCAATAGTGAAGAACGGCAGTTTAGTGAGATCTTGACGTTCAAGTTCAGGATCGATCACTTGCCAAGGGTGGTCAAACTCAGGCGCTTTGTTAGGCAGTTTATGGGTGGCAACGGTAATTAGACGGTAAGCAAAAGGGTCGTTGGCCTCTGCCACTTTTTCAATCACTTCAACAAGAAAGCCTTTACCCTCATTCAATGCATGTTTTAGTAGTTTAACACTGACCCAATCGCCGTCTTGATAACCTTGCTCAGCGAGCTTTTGCCCTCCTTGAATTTTAAAGAAACCTTTTATCAGCGGGTTATTCGCTTTAATGGATATTTTATTGTTTTGCATGATTAACCGTGCAACAAAAATATCTGTTTCACTGTTTTTCAGTTGATGGGGCTCAACTGTGGTTTTGTCACCATTTTCGCGGATAAAAGCGCTGATACGATCGCCATGTAATACTTTTTTCATCTCATTAGGGGGGATAAAAAAACGTTTACCTTTGTCCGTTTCTAAAAAGCCGTAACCTTTGTCTGTTGCTTTTACGATACCTTGTCGTTTTGGAATATCTTGTTGGATTGTCTTTTTTAATTGGCTAAGCAACGGATTGTTCTGAAACATAAAATAAAAACCTTAAAGATGAATGCAGGTTATAAAGTGAGTCGCTAAATATAAAGACTTATTAGGCGCAATAAAAGAGGCAAATGTCTAAAAGCGCTAATTTTTCAAATAATTGTAAAAATAGCTTGGCTTTTTAGGCAAACCTGTTTAATATTCGCCTCGTTCTGCGGAGGGGTGGCAGAGCGGCCGAATGCACTGGTCTTGAAAACCAGCGAGGGTTTATAGCTCTCCGAGAGTTCAAATCTCTCCTCCTCCGCCATATTAGAAAAGGCACTAACTGTTTACAGTTAGTGCCTTTTTGCTTTTTAGGTTTAGCTATTATTTCAATGTTCAATCTTTCCTGCTCATACGGTTTTTTCAAATAAAACAACAACCACGAAACCACTGCGTTATTTTACTTTAATACAAACAAAAAAAATCCTGCAACAAAGCAGGATTTTTTAAAAGTCGGTAGTATCAATTAATAAAGCAGATAAAAGAGTGTGGATATTAAACCTGTATTAAAACTTAAATGTAAAAAAAGAGCTTGTTTTACGCTGTGATTTTTTTTGCTTTTTGCGAATTGGTTAATGTTTTTCGCTATTTTGCTCTTTTTTTTATAGAGAACTTCGTAAAGACCACTTAACTTATTCTCCAGTTGGGTGGTAGTTTGGAATAAAACAGAGTGCATAATATTGTCCTTTTATATCGTCCATACACATAACTGCCCTGTCATGTGAACCCACTTATTACTATCCGTACTTTAGTTGCTCTACTCGGCATGTACTTTGGATAACTGATAAAACAATATCATTAGTAACATTTAATTATGTTGAGTTGACGCATGCTGTGGGGGTTATTGCGTGCGTAAGTTAACGTTGCTGTGAATAAAAATGCATAAAAAAACAAATAATTACCCTTAAAAACATAATCAATTAATCTTTGAAGCTGCGCAACTTAGACAACACATCAATTAACAGGGTGATATCAAATTCATCTTCATTAATTGTTATGCCTTGCCAATTAATACTGGATATTTCTCCATTATTATCAAATTGGGTTATTTTGTTTTTCTCATAAATAACATATTTTTTAAGATCGCCTGATAAAAGATAGGGCCGACTGTTGTTATCAAATAGACTTTGTCCGCTGCTGTATTGTGATGCATCTTGCTGTACGCCTAACATTTCCTCCATCAAGGTGGGGACAATATCTACATGGCTGGTCATGCGTGATATGGTACGCGCATTTTGGCCTGGCCATAGCACTAACAAAGGCACGTGCGCATTATTAATCGCAGCTTGTGCGGAAGAAGCTTTTTCAAAAGAGGCTCCATTGCTACCTGTGATGATAACAATGCTATTTTCAAGCTGTTTGCTGGCTTTTAACGCTTCGATAAGTTGTTTTATTTTATTATCAATTGCAAGCACTTGTTGTTGGTATAAGGCCATCTTTTCACTGCGCTGTGCAAGGCTGAAGTTATTGTCATTAAGTGCTAATGCTTTTCCTGCTTGCTGAAAATATAAAAAACCAAGCCAGTTTTTCTGTGGATCTGTTTGTTTAAACCATTGCAACCAATCTTGGGTAATGGATTTATTGCTATGACTGTCAGAGTATTCACGTAAAGCGGGGATATTGAGATGACTGAAGCTACTTTGTAAATACTCAGGGTGTAAAAATCCGATGCTTGAAAATAGCCCAAACTGATAATTCTGCTCTTTTAAACGAGTGATGAAAACAGGCGGAATATAGTTAAGTGTTATCTCTGACCAATAGCGGTTTGGCAGTGCATAAAAGAGGCTGAATATTCCCTGTTTGTGGTTACTTGCGCCACTGAAATGTTGTTTGTAATTCAATCCCTGCTGAGTTAACGAATAAGTAAAAGGCATGTTTTTTTCGTTCAGTACGTCTGCGCGCAGTGCTTCTATGGTGATCAGTAATATGTTTTTGTTGGCGGTTTTTAAATCATCGCTTAAATACGTTAAGGGTTGTTTTGGATAATTTAATGTATCGCTACTTTTGCCTTGTTGTCTACTAATACGGGTTTGTAATTTGTCGTCACTTAACCAACCCTGCTTGGTTAAAAAGGTACGTGCAGTCATCGGATATGAAAGTGGGTAAAGAGATTTTTGCTGGGTAATAGGGCGGTATTGTTTGGCATCTGCCCAGATATAGGTGAGGTGAGTGATAACAAAAATGGAAAATAGAAAGATAGCGATGGGTTTGCCGATCGCTTTTGCTTGCAGTTGACGACACTTACGCCATACAAAAAAGGAGATAATAAACTCAATCACTAGAATAATCGGGATAGAGATATAGTGCAAATTGATAGAATAGATCTGCTCAACCTGCTCAGGGCGTTGCAAGAACTGCCAAATTAGTGGGTTAAGGTGGAACTCATAGAGCTTGAATATCTGTGTATCAACAATTAAGAATGTAACGGCTGTGGTGCTGATAATAATGGCTAACGCACGGTATAAACGTTGAAAGGGGATAATAAAGGCAAGTGGAAAAAGTAAAACGCCAAACACCATTGCAGAAACAAAACTAAAGTGGCCAATCAGGCTGGTAAATTGATAAGCGATGCCAAGGCCAGAGTCTGATAAACCGGCGTATTTTATATAACGCAGGCTTATTAAAGAGACCAATATTAGGTTGAAAAAAGTAAACCAGTGCGCCCAGTTAATTAAGCGGGAGACGTTATCGTGGAATTTATGACCAGTTTCAACCATAGGAGTTATTTATCTTTATTGTTAATTGAAGCGGTAAATGCTTTTACGAACTTTTCAGTAATTTTTTCACGTTGATGTAATGGCACTTGGCTATTGATAATATGCGTTAGGCTATTACCGAGTACCATGAGACTTAAATCAACAGATACGTCATTTTTATGCAGTACTTCCATCACTTCATCGAGGATTTTTTCGATTTTTTCGTTTGAATATTTAGAGATAATTGGCATGTATGTCAGTCTATATTAATGAATAAAAAACATATAATACCTCACTCCCCTCATTATACCAATCTGTTCGCCAATGAGTTTTTTGATAAAACTGATTTTATGCACCGAACTTTGGTGGCATAATCATTTTTATCTTTAAAATATGGGCGCTATTTATGAACATCTCCGCAAAAAACATTATTTTACACGCTTTGAAGTATAGCCCTGAGGGGGTATTAGAGTGTACAAAACGTGAAGGTGAATTGCCTATCTCACCCTCTATTGAGCAGTTCTTAACAAAAATTCACCGCACTTATCAAAGTAAAACCAATAAAGCGTTTGCCTCTTTCCTTAAAGAATCTGAAAAGCCTCAGGTTTTTCAACGCGCCTTAGAAAAAGAGATGTCGGGCGAATTAGATTTTGTGCGCTTCTCGCATACTGCGGTGGATTGTTTGTTAGCAGAATTACAAAAACAAGATTTTGCAGAGCAGGGTATTTTATTAGTCAGTAAATACAGTTGGACAGCCAGTGACTACCTTTTAATTGCGTTATTACAAAATAATGAATCAGTGAGCGTCAATGAAAACCTTGAGTTAACCACTAGCCAATATCTTGAAACCAGTAAAATTCAGTTAGTGACACGCATCGATTTAACGTTACTAGCACGTTCGCCAGACTCTAACCGTTACCTTTCTTTTATTAAAGGGCGTGTTGGGCGTCAAGTGTCTGATTTCTTTTTGGATTTTATGGGGGCACAGGAAGGTTTTGATGCAAAAATACAAAACCAAGTATTAATGAAAGCCGTTGAAGAGTTCTGTGAAAAAGAGGCATTACCGATTGAAAAAAAGCAAGAGGTACGTGCAGTTACGTTTGATTACTGTAAAGAGCAGTTAAAACAGGGCGAAGATATCGACCTATCAACATTGTCAGAACAACTACAAGAAACCCCCAAATTGGAAGGGAGCTTTTATGACTTTGTTAGTGAAGATTACCAACTAGAGAAAAACTTTCCCGCTGATCGTAGTGTGATGCGCAAGTTAACCAAATATGTCGGACAGGGCGGTGGCGTGAGCATTAGTTTTGACCAAAAACATTTAGGTGAGCGTATCCAATATGATGCTGACAGTGATACCTTAACCATTAAAGGCATTCCGCCTAATCTACGTGAACAACTAAAACGTGATGCAGTAGCACAAACCAGTCAGACTGAAGACGATAATAGTATTGCGCCGTTTTAACAATACCTCGTCGCCAAAATGGAAAGTAATCCATTTTGGCTGATTTTTTTGCTTGTAAGTATTTGATTTATATTGGTGTGAAATGCCATTTTAAACTTAAATTAAAATTGGCGAAAGTATTGTTTAAATAGGCTGTTTTTAATAGGAAAAATAGATGAAATTATTTGTACGTGACCTAACCGTCATTGATGCTACATATTTAGATGCCCAACGAGGTTTTGTGGGTGAGAGTTATATTGTTGATGTGACGTTAACGGGCGCATTAAATGAGCAATCAATGATCTTAGATTTTTCATTGGTTAAAAAGCAGATTAAAGCGATTATTGATGCGGAAGTGGATCATAAACTGATTGTGCCACATGCATCAGAAAGATGCGCTGTGACACTGGAGCCACAGCGTACACAGGTCAATTTTAAGCTCAATGATAATAGCTATATTCAATTAAAGTGTCCGAATGAGGCTTATTGTTTAGTGGAAAGTGAAACGGTGACGATTGAGGTCATTGAAACTTACCTTGAACATCTTATTTTATTGCAACTCCCAGACAATATCGGTGGACTTGAGATAACGTTGCGTAGTGAAAAAATTGAAACCCCTTTTTATCATTATACGCATGGCCTTAAAAAGCATGATGGTAACTGTCAGCGCATCGCTCATGGACATCGTTCTAAATTAGATATTTTTATTAATGGTGAGTTTAATCATGCGTTAGTGCAAGATTGGGCAAATCGTTGGAAAGATATCTACCTAGTGAGCCGTGATGATATTATTGATAAAGCGGATCTCTCTTTTATTATTAAAAGTAATAATGTTGAAAAATTATGCACGGCTTATCATGCGCCACAAGGATATTTTGAACTGCTTATTCCTGCACACCGTGCTGAAGTTTTACCCAAAGATACCACGGTTGAAGAGTTGGCTGAGTTTATCTGTGTGCAAACTAAAAAACGGGTTGGTACTGACAATGTTACTGTCTATGCTTACGAGGGTGTAGGTAAAGGCGCAATCGCTGAATTATAAGTGATTACGATGCAGACAAAACAAGGCAGGACTAAAGTCCTACTTCCAAGTATAAAAGAGAAATATATGCCAGAAGAGACCATCTTTAGAAAGATCATTAATAAAGAGATCCCCTCAGAGATGCTTTATCAAGATGATTATGTAACCGCTTTTCGCGATATTTCACCGCAGGCGAAAACACATATTTTAATTATTCCCAATAAATTGATTGCGACAACCAATGATATTGAGATAAAGGACGAAATATTAATAGGGAAATTGTATACGGTGGCTAAAAATCTCGCTAAGCAAGAGGGCATTGCGCAGTCGGGTTACCGTTTAATTATGAATTGTAATGATGATGGTGGCCAAGAGGTTTACCATATTCACCTGCACCTATTAGGCGGACAACCGCTTGGTAAATTAGTTACTCTATAATCTTTGGAGATTTAAATGAAAATCAAAAATAACGTTCTCTTTATCGCAATCGCAACACTGTTCCTTAGTGCCTGTTCAACTTCTGTGCAGCGTTTAGATGCACAACAAGAAGTTGACCTAAGCGGTGCTTGGAACGATACCGACTCACAATTAGTTGCGAAAGAGATGGTTGAAGACGCACTGTCTCGCGCTTGGATCTCAAATTTTGTTAAAGCAGAAGGTAAAGACCCAGCCGTGATCGTGGGTAAAATTCGTAACTTAAGCCATGAGCATATTAATACCAATACTTTCATTGCAGATATGGAGCGTGAATTAATTAATTCTGGTGAAGTACAATTTGTGGCTGCTGCTGGTGCACGTGATGAAATCCGCGAAGAGCGTGGTGATCAAGACCTCAACGCAACAGAGGAAACACGCAAAGAGATGGGCCAAGAGTATGGTGCTGATTTTATGATGCAAGGACAGATTAATACTATTATTGATGCTGATGGCACCACACAAGTGCGTTTCTATCAAGTTAATCTGGAGCTGATCAGTATTAAAGATAACCGTAAAGTTTGGGTTGGTCAGAAGAAGATTAAAAAACTGGTTAAAAACAGTAAATTACGCGAGTAATAGCTTCATCAGGACGTGTTACTTGGTCCACTGAAGTCACACATCCTATTTTTAATGACAGGCGTTTATTAGCGCCTTTTTTAATTTATTAAAATGGTCATCAATCTCGCTATGCAAAAGATAATTCCCCTCTTTTTTATCATGTTGTTAACTGCTTGTGCAGGACAACAACGAGCAACTAATAAGCTGGCTAATCAGCTTTATCAGCAAAACCCGCAACATATTCTTAAGCAGTTACAAGAAACCGATCCCCCAGAGCGAGACTATGCACAGTTCCACCTTAATGTGGGATTGTTACAACTGTTAGCAAGTGATTTTCCCGCCTCTATTGAAACCTTAACACAAGCCAAAAAAGAGATGGCAGTATTGGCTGCTACCTCAATCAGTGAAAATGCAGCCGCGGGCACGATCAATGAAACGCTACGTAGTTACAGCGGTTATCCAACGGACAGAGTGATGGTGCACAATATACTTGCGCTGAGTTATCTGTTTAATGATGATATTGATGGCGCGCGTGTTGAGATGTTACAAGCGGATGTTGCCATGAAAAAACTGGCCAATCGAAAATCATTGAATGGCCAGTTAGCGAGTACCCATCTGCTTGCGGGGATTATTTATGAGATGTTAGATGAACAATCTAATGCGTTGATCAGCTATAGACATGCCGCAAACATCATTACAGACAGAAAATTAGCCGTCCCTGTAGGGCTTCAACAGAGCCTGTTACGCATGAGTTATATGGTTGATAAAAATGGTCAATACCTTACTTATAAAAAGACTTACAGTGGTTTTCCTACGCCTGTAAAAAACAGCAATAGCCAAATCTTTGCACTCTATTTTGATGGTATTGTTAGCAATAAAAAACAGAACTCGATTATGGTGCCCAGTGGCAATAATGAGCAACTCATTCGCATCTCCATGCCTGCTTATCCAAAAATAGATTATCGACTAACCCGTGCTAAATTGAGTGATGCTAATCAGCAATTAACCACTGAACTGATTGAAAATTTAGATGTATTAGTCCGTGAAGATCTCAGTAAAGAGTATCCCTCTATTTTATTACTGACCACCACACGTGCCATTGCTAAATATGAGCTGGTGGATCAAGCAGGCAAAAAGGATTCTTTGTTTGGTATTTTAGTTAATATTGTCACCGCACTTACTGAGATAGCAGATCTACGTAGTTGGAACATGTTGCCATCAACGATTCAATTTGCCTATTTAGAAACAACATCAAATGAGATAAAAGTAGAGAGTGCAAACAATGCGCCGCAAGTTATCTCTTTGACTAAAAATTCAAAAAATTTAATATTAATATCTAGTTTAGATACGCCCGTGTTTCATTATCAACAATAGAGGTTTGTATGAATTTAAAACGTAATATCATCACTTTATTTAGCTGTTTTTTAATGGTAGCTTGTGCCAGTACAACGGACACAGAAAAACGCCCTGTATGGATAGACAATGCAAATAGTGTCTATGCTGATACTGATTATTTAACCGCAGTGGGTCAAGCCTCTAAACGCAATCGCGCCAGCAAAAATGCCACCGCTAATCTCGCTGAAATCTTTTATGTTAATGTGCAAGCAGAAACGAAAATATTAACCGAAGCCACTAAGCAAGAGAGTGCGTTAGGGGTGAGCATGGAGAGTTCTACTTCACTGCAACGTAGTATTCAAACAGATACCGAGCAAGCGATTAGCGGGGTCAAAATCAAGGAGAGCTGGCTTAGTCCATCGGGTGAATATTATACCTTAGCAGTGCTTGAAAAACGCCAAGCCGCGATGAGTCTTAATGAGATTATTATGGATCTTGATAATTCAACTGCAGAGTTGATTGATTACAGTATCAATACTGCGCCCAACAGTATCGCGTCACTGAATGCACTACGTGCTGCACGTGATGAACAGATGGCGCGTCACATGGCTAATTTACAACTTAAACAGGTCAGTGTTTCTGGTGTGCCGATAGAGATCTCCAGTAAAAAAATTGAACGCTTAATTGCTAAAAAACTGGCATCGATGGAGGTGTCTGTTGATATTGAACATAAAAAACACACTAAAACAGTGCAATCAGGATTAGCACAATTAGGGGTGAAAGTGGTTGCTAATGCGAATATTGTCGTGTCAGCAGAGATTGATATTACTGAACCAACGCTTATTAAAGGTTGGTATTGGTTACGTGGCAGTTATGAGCTTTCACTCTCTGAAAATGGCCAAGTGATCAGCCGTAAGCGTTGGCCATTAAAAGTTTCCGCGAAGCAAGAAGAGATGTTAATGCTACGTTTACAAGACCGCGTTAATGCTAATATTACCCAATATTTAACCGAGTTGGTGAGCGACTCGCCAACACTTTAACTTGTATATAACGTGATGTTATCACATCTTTTTTAATCGGTAAGTGTTGAGTTAGGAGTGAGTGTTGTTGAGTGTCAGCTCGTGCAGTATGATAGGAAGCCTAAACCAAGGGGGTAATATGTCCGCAGTAATGAAATTAAAATTAACCATGAGTGAATACCTGAAAGGCGAGTTATTAGCAGAAGATAAACATGAGTTTATTGAGGGTGAAGCTTATGCGATGGCAGGCGCAAGTGCTGATCATAATCGAATCTCAGGCGCTTTTTATACTGCATTTTTATCTCAACTTAAAGGGCGAACTTGTGAGCCTTTTATGGCAGATATGAAAGTAAAAACAGCGGATTGTTGTTTCTATCCTGATGTGATGATTGTTTGTGATGATCATCAAGATGACACTGAATATGTTAAGAACGCACCCAAATTGATTGTTGAGGTCTTATCTAAATCTACACGTTTTTATGATCACTCCACCAAACAGAAAAAATACCTTGCTATCGACTCCCTTGAATATTACATATTGGTCGAGCAGGAGTATTGTGAAGTGTGTGTATTAAGCCGTAGCGCTGGGTTCATCCCACAATATTACACTTTAGGTGATGAGATTGAGTTTCCATTAATTCCTGTTTCAATCGCTGTTAATGATATTTATGATCGTATAAATAATGATGATAAGAAAAAATATCTCGCTACTTTACTTGATGAGAGATCTCTTTAATCTGCTCATAAAGTGATCTAATCAAAGGCGTTTCAATATTGTATTGAAGCGCCTTTTTTAATAGATAACCACTAATATATTCATTTTCAGTGGGACGTTTAAAATAGATATCACGATTCATTGAGCTGTAATTTGCCGCCGTAGCTTGAATTACATTATTAATTGTTATGAGTAACATATGAGACTCAAACAGTAAGCCCTCTTTTTCCAAAACAGGCATTACCTCGTTTATCATCTGCGCTATCTGTCTCTGAAAGTGCTTTTTTGCAAGTGTACCGTTGTTAACTTTAAAAATTGCAGTGAGTGGATTTATTGCAATATTAATGAGTAGTTTTAACCACAGTTTTTGTTTGATATCTTCACACCAAAGCGTGTCATCCAAGGCGCTATTAAGTTTATTTGCCAAGATTGAAAATGATTTTCCTTGTTCATTAAAAGCGCCTAAATAGGTCGCACCTTTTCCTGTTTGGATAATATTCAATTCAGCGTTAAGCAAGCTTGCATTAGTGGTTGTTGCGCAAATAATCGGGTTATGAGGGAATATTTTAGTTACCTGCTCAGCGGTTCCCATGCCATTATGCATTAAGATAATGGCTTGTTGCTCACTAATATTGTGTCGATGTTGAAGCAGTGCTTGTTTGACCTGTGGGGCTTTCACGCAGACTAAAATAGGGTCGTCACGGTTGCTGAGTTGTGTTGAAAGTCTACAATTAAAAGATGTTCTTTTACCTTGTAAGTCTTGATAATTTAGCGTTTGAGTCTGACTGTTTTTTCGCGTAATAAGTGTTACCTGTTGACCATCACGCAGTAGGTTGGTCGCCCATAAACAGCCAATTGCACCCGCACCGATTATCTGCCACATAGCTCCCCCTAAATATCCCCTTAAAAAAAGTATCATAACATAGCGAGTACAGGCAAATTCTGGTAACTTAGCGCTTATTTCAATTTTTCATTAAGGATCATAATAATGCCTTCATTTGATGTTGTTTCAGAAGTTGATGTATCGGAACTAAAAAATGCGGTGGATAATGCCAACCGTGAACTCAAAACACGCTTTGATTTTCGTGGTGTCAAAGCCAGTTTTTCTTTTGATAAAGGGGTCGCTAAGCTCTCTGCAGAGTTTGAACCTCAGTTACGTCAACTATTAGATATTCTGCGTACTAATGTGATAAAACGTAGCATTGATGCAAGTTCAATGGATACTGAGACCGCAACACACAGTGGTCAATCGTGGTCACAAACGATTAAATTTAAAGAGGGCATTGACCAACCTACGGCAAAGAAAATCATTAAACTTATCAAAGATAAAAAGATGAAAGTACAAACCGCAATTCAAGGTGAGGAATTACGCGTTACAGCTAAAAAGCGTGATGACTTACAAGCGGTGATGACACTGATCCGTGGTGCAGAATTAGGTCAACCTTTTCAGTTTAATAACTTCCGTGATTAATAGATAACTTTCGAGATTAATAAAACATGTCAAAACGAGATTATTATGAGGTATTAGGTGTTACTAAAGATGCCTCAGAAAAAGAGATAAAAAAAGCCTATAAAAAATTGGCGATGAAATACCACCCCGATCGTAACCCTGATAACCCGGTTGCAGAGAATAACTTCCGTGAAGTGAAATCTGCTTATGAAATTGTCAATGATGCTGAAAAACGTCAACAGTATGATGATTTTGGTCACAGTGCATTTGATGAAAGTGGACAAAGTCGCCGCGGTGGGTTTGGTCAGCAAGGTGGTGGTTTTGATGATATGTTTGGTGGCATGTTTGGAGAGCGTCAGCAACAACAGCCGCGTTATCAGCCACAGCCAGAAAAAGGATCGGATATTATTGCCACCATTGAAATTAGCTTAGAAGAGGCGGTTGAAGGTTGTGTGCAAGAGATAAAACTGCCTAATAATCCACAGCTGTTAAAAGTAACGATTCCTGCTGGCATCGATACCGGCCAACGTGTACGTATTAACGGTAAAGGTAACCCAGGAACATTAGGGGGAGGTCATGGCGATCTTTTAGTGGAAGTGAGTTTGCTTGAACACGATGTTTTTCGCCGAGAAGGGCGCGACCTGTACTGCTTGATTGAAACACCGTTTACCACCGCAGCCCTTGGTGGCAGTTTAAAAGTGCCAACATTTGCGGGTTTTATTAATATTAAAATTCCACAAGGCACACAAGCGGGACGTAAATTCCGTATCAAGGGCAAAGGCATTAAATCGATGAACAACGGCTTGATAGGGGATCTTATCTACGAAGTGGTTATTACAACACCCACAGAGCTCACTGAAAAACAGCGCGGATTATTAGAACAGTTGGCTGAACTGTTTTAATGCGTTTAGATCTCATCATAATGATTGGTGGGATCTTTTTCTTTTGAACTGTCTTCCATAAACTGATCCAATTTTTCATTTCCCTGTTGCCATAATTCACTGCTTTTTTCTTTGGTCGATTGCCAAACTTCCTTTGAACTCTCTTTTCCCTCTTCCCATAATACCTTTGAGCCCTCTTTGCTATCGTGCCAAACCTCATTACTTAATGTTTTCGTCTCATCCCAAAAATCGAGTAGCGCTTGTTTCGTTGATTCTTGAGTCTCTTGCCAATCCTGATCGGTTGCATGCACAGACATTGAAAAAACCGCTAAAACAATGATCAATAATTTCATGTTATCTCCTTAGACATATTTAATAGTGATATATATTACTTGAATTATAGCGCAATTTTAACTACTGTGTATAAAAACAGTCAAAGAGTTATTGCCGATGAAATTATACATTGCTGAAAAACCTAGCCTTGCCCGTGCGATTGCCGAAGCACTGCCGAAGCCTCATCGTAAAGCAGATGGCTGTATTCATGTAGGTAATGGTGATGTGGTGAGCTGGTGTATTGGTCATCTGCTGACACAAGTTGATCCCGAAGCTTACGATCCCATCTATAAAAAATGGCAATTTGAACATCTGCCGATTATTCCTGATAAATGGAAACTAAAATCTACGCCACGTACCAGTAAACAGCTGGCGATCTTAAAAAAATTAATCAAACAGGCAGACCAATTGGTGCATGTTGGTGACCCAGATCGTGAAGGGCAGTTACTGGTAGATGAAGTGATTCACTTCAGTGGTGTGAAAGGTAAAAAGTTGCAACAAACAGAGCGTTGCCTGGTGAGCGACCTGACCACCAATGCGGTGAAACGATCATTAAAACAGCTACGCTCAAATCAAGAGTTTGTGGCGCTTTCAACCTCAGCACTCGCCAGAACCCGCGCTGATTGGTTATACGGTTTAAATCTTACCCGTGTTTATACACTGCAAGCACAAAAATCAGGCTATAAAGGGGTTATCTCCGTGGGCCGTGTGCAAACACCGCTATTAGGATTAGTCACACGCCGTGATGAGCAGATAGAAGCCTTTGTTAGTAAACCCTTTTATGAGGTGTTAGCACACCTTAAAACAGATAAAAATGAGCAATTCAGTGCAAAATGGAAACCCAGTGAAAGCTGTGTGAAATACCAAGATGAAGAGGGTAGAGTGGTTGTTAAAGGGTTAGCTGAAAATGTTGCCTCGCGTATTACAAATCAAGATGCAGTAGTTAGTGCGTTTAGTGCTAAAAATAAAAATCAGATTGCGCCTCTTCCCTATAATTTATCATCATTGCAAATTGATGCAGCCAAACGTTTTCACTATAGTGCTCAACAGGTGCTAGATTGCTGTCAGGCACTGTATGAGCGCCATAAACTGATCACCTATCCTCGTTCAGATTCCCGTTATTTGCCACGTAACCATCATTCACAAGCAAGTGCGGTAACTAACGCAATTGCGAACAATGAAAGTAGCTTAAAACCGCATGCAACGAATGCTGATCTAACCATCAAAGGACGTGCTTGGAACGATAAAAAAATTGATGCACACCATGCAATTATTCCAACTGATAGCCGTAAATTACTCAGCAGTTTAGATAGCATGTCGCAGAATATTTATCGTTTGATTGCGAGGCAATATCTCATGCAGTTTTTCCCCGACTATTGTTACGCTGAATGTATTGCAGAAGTTGAGATAAATGGCGGTTTGTTTGTCGCCAAAGCAAAAAGTAAAGTGAGTGATGGTTGGAAAGTTTTAGTGGACAGGCAGGAGAAAGATACCTATCTGCCTAATCTTAAAAAAGGGCAATTACTGTTTTGTGAAAAAGGTGAAGTGCTTGAAAAAAATACGCAACCTCCTGCTTATTTTACCGATGCAACCTTGCTTGCCGCTATGAGCAATATCACCCGTTTTGTAAAAGATCCCTCCTTAAAAGCGATACTTAAAGAGACTGATGGTTTAGGCACAGAGGCCACACGTGCAGGTATTATTGAATTGCTGTTTAAACGCCAATTTTTAAAGCGTACTGGCAAAGTGATTCAAGCCACAGAGGTCGGGCGTAAGCTGATTCAAAGCTTGCCAGAAACCTTAACGCTTCCAGATATGACCGCCCAATGGGAGATGCAGTTAAATGCGATCAGTGAGAAAAAACAGAGTTATAACGGGTTTGTTTTACCGCTACAAACCCAGCTAACCGCGATGATAGAACAGGCTATTATTGATGGTCCGCAAGCATTAAAAGATTTACCAGCAACAGCGAGCCCATTTAAAAAGTCTTACCGTAAAAAATCAACGGTTAAAAAGACAAGTTACAGTAAAACTAAAAAACCTTAGCGATGAAGTGTTGTATCAAAATCGGTGAGCGTGACAACCTCACCAGAAATCATATTATCGATACGAATGTTGCCAATGCGCACTCTAACCAGTCTTAATGTGGCAAAGCCTACCGCGGCGGTCATTTTTCTTATCTGACGATTTTTACCTTCACAGAGCGTGATAGAGATCCAGCTAGTTGGGCCATGTCTTGGATCGCGTATTTTACGGCCACGAGTGGGCAGTTGTGGTTCACCGTCGAGCTTGACGCTTTTACAAGGCTGGGTGAGATATTTTGTACCATTAACAGTAATCTCCACACCCTCTTGAAGCTGTGACATGGCAGCCTCCGTGATTGCGCCATCCACTTGCACGTAATACTCTTTTTCTATGCCTTTACTTCTCACTTGGTAACTCATCATGCCATCGGTCGTGAGTAACAATAATCCTTCGGAGTCGTGATCTAATCGCCCAATCGCCATGATTTTATCAGGAAAGTTAAATAGCTCACCGAGCAGATGTTTCTTTTTTCGGGGCTCTTGTACAAATTGACTTAAAAAACCATAGGGCTTAAATATTTTGAAGTGCTGGCTTGATTCGGTTAGCGCTGTTAAATTCGTGGTTGGCATTAAACATGGCCTTAATCATAAAATCTGAGTGGTAACGTATTATACGGTGAGTTTAGGCTAGATGCACTGAATGTAACGGTACCGTTATTTTAGCCACTAATTTATAGTTTCTAACTTGCTATTGGGCAAAGCGACTTAACTTTCTTTTAGTCTCAATCACCTCGTGTTATTTAAGTCGCAGTGACGTCGTTTTTCGCTATTACTGTCACTTATCACTAAAACTTAGAAACAAAGTCCGACCTATCACTGGGTACAAATTTACACACAAAAATAGCGGTGCCTACCTGCATGTGGGTTTGTTTTATCTCTGCCATCACTTTTTCGATAACCGCATCATAGTCACCAAATACTTGTGTACTCATGCCATTCGTTTCTACTTTAATGTCACTGTGCTGGTGCAGGCGTTCAATAAAATCCCAAATTGCGTCTTCATATTTTTCATCGGCAAGTGGGTAAAGGCTGATATCGAGAGAGAGTTGCATATTATTTTGCATAACGTTTCCTGTTTGATTAACGGTGAGGTCATTGTACTGCCCTGTCTATACCCATGATACTTCAAGGTGCAAAGTCAGCAAGGAAAATCGTGCCAAGGTGCTAGGCATAAAATTGAACCTTTCGAGAGATTAATAAAAACACATTAATCCTCTATCGGTATAATTAACATGAAAACGTTAATTATTTAATAGACATTCTAAGTCGATATTTTATAACAACGCAGATTGGTACGAGTTGCCTTGCCCTTCGGGGCGCAAGCTCGCCTTTTGTTAAACCATGGCAGCCCAGCGTTGCAACAATCATAAAGGGAATAACCATTCGCCCATGTTGCGTCTTGCTCTGGTTACCGAGCTTGTGCCTGACAAAGCACCTTGAGGTAACATGGGTATACAAGTAACAAAGTGACTTTACACTTAGTTAAAAAATAAATTAAATGTAAATTACACTCTTTAGGTTTGAAGTTTGAGCTATATCAAGTTATTGTTCTGCTTCCTTTGGATGTCGTTTATAAAACGATGCGTTTTTTTGCTGTTAATACAAAAATAAACGTTTGGGAACTTGGTCAAAAGCCAAGGCTGCCCCCGCAACGGTAGAGCCATTTATAGTAATATAAATGTTCAAGCCCGGATACCAAACCATTGGAAGATACTTGCACTTGATGTAAGTACCGTGGTGTTGCGGAGGGCTTCACCGGCTGGTTTTACTTTGTTAAAGTGATTTCTATAAAAAATTATCTTTATTAATGTTAACCATCTCCTCCACAACTTCGCCTGTTATCTTTTATTCAGACGGAGATTTTTCTGTGTTTCAAATTACAAAAAACAAACAATTTAAACAATTTTTTAAACCGCTATTATTAGCTTCCTGTTGTGCACTCTCTTTTTCAGCCAATGCACATTTTCAAATGCTCTATACCCCGGATCTTCTTCATGCAAAAGGGGGAGAAATAAGCTTTAAAATGCCATTTACTCATCCAGCTGCCAGTGGTCATGTGATGGCAGTGGATAAACCCCAAGCCTTTTATGTGATTAGAAAGGGTAAAAAAACCGATTTAATGCATACTATTTCAGACATTGAATGGCAAAGCTCCGTGGACAAAGGCCATGCTTATCAAGCGGATGTAAAACTACGTGGGTTGGGTGATTATGTGTTTATTGTGCAACCTTCTCCCTATTTTGAAGTACAAGAAGATATTTATATCCAACAGATCACCAAAACCATTGTTAACGTGGGTAACTTACCAACCGATTGGAATAATGATTTAGGCTTAACCGCTGAGATTGTGCCGTTAACCAAACCCTACGCAATTTATGAAGGTGGCATTTTTAGTGCCGTAGTAAAATCAAAAGGTCAACCTGTGCCCTTTGCTGCTGTTGAAGTTGAATTCATCAACTACCTACCCGATATGCAAAAAAATCATTTTGCTAAAACGCCGATCATGACACCTCCGTCAGAGATATTTGTTACGCAAACTATTTATGCAGATGCTAATGGTACGTTCCATTTTTCACTGCTGAAAGCAGGGCAGTGGGGATTTGCAGCGTTAAGCATCGGTGCGCAAAAAACCTATAAAGGTAAAGAGCTTTCACAAGATGCAGTAATTTGGGTAGAAGCGACAAAGCTTCCATAGCAAAAAAGGCCGGACTAAAGTCCCACTTCCCTTGGATGTCAGTAAATCGGAAGTGAGGCTTTAGCCTTGCGGTTTTTAATTTTTGTTCAGCCTTGTCTGTTTTACGATCACCTAAACAAGGCAGGGCTAAAGTCCCACTTCCAAGTGTAAAGTAGTTCAGTCTAATGAGCGGGTAAGCGCTGCGAACCCTTTTTTAGCCTTACGATTTTAGGAAAAGGAATATTCATGCATATTGTAGATGGCGCTTTATCCGCGCCAGTTTTAGTCAGTGGCGCAGTGTTAGCCATTGTTGGTGTTTTCATTGGCCTGAAAAAAATGGATTACGATCAGTTGCCTTTGGTCGGCGTGTTAGCGTCGGTTTTTTTCATCGCTTCTTACATCCATTTGCCATTGGGGTTTTCCAGTGTGCATCTGATCATGAATGGTTTGCTTGGCATTTTACTCGGCTGGGTTGCTTTTCCCGCTTTGTTGGTGGCATTACTATTACAAGTGGTCTTTTTTGGCTTTGGTGGCTTATTAGTTCTCGGGGTGAATACACTCAATATTGCCTTGCCTGCGGTGATTGTCTATTACCTCTGTTATCGAGGCGTACGCCATGAAAGTGCCAAGGTTGCTGCTATTTGGGGAGCAATAGGTGGTGCGAGTGCGATTGTGCTTACCTCTATTATGGTGGCCTTTTCATTGGCATTGTCGGGAGAATCTTTTGTATTAGCCGCTAAAGCGGTACTGCCTGCACATATCCCTATTATGGTGGTGGAAGCGTTTGTCTCTTATGCTGCTGTGTATTTAATTCATACGGTTAAACCAGAATTTATTACCAAGGAATCGATCTAATGAAAGTGATTTTATCACTGTTTATATTGCTTATTGTGAGCCTGAATTTATCTGCTCATAATGTCGTGGGTGGTGTTTATGTTAATGGGGCTGATATTGAGGGCGAAGCGGGATTTTCTAATGGGGCGATGGCAAAAGTGGGCACATTGGTCAAGGTGTTTGATCAATCTGGTATCCCATTAGGAGAAGTAAAAACGGATGATGAAGGATTTTTTATCTTCACCGCCAAAAAACGTATCACCCATGTTTTTGAAATTAATATGGGGGCTGGGCACACGCTTAAAATGTTACTGCCTGCTGATGAATTACCTGAGTCTTTAGGCGAGGTCATTGTCACTCAGCCTAAAACAACGGTTAAACACAGTGAAAATAGCCGTGGCCTGACATTAATGCAGTTAGAAAAAGCGATTGCTAAACAAATAAAACCACTGCGTAGAGAGATTCGCGCTTTGAAAGAGAAAGCGGGACTGCGCGATATTATTGGCGGTATTGGTTATATCTTTGGTTTGTTGGGTATGGTTGCACTGTTGCGTGAACGTAGACTAAAGCGATGTGCACAAAGTTTAAAGGTTAATACATAGTGTCAAAACTTGAACACAGTTTGACCTCGTGGTCAGGGCAAGCGTTAAAGCATCAACCGTCACTGATTGATGGCATTGATGCACGTGTACGCATTGTTTGTGCTGGGTTATTTGCCTTAGTGGTGGTTTCTAGCGTGGCGTTTTTACCTGCTTTACTGGGATTGTTGTTGGCCTTTTTTTTAGTGAAAATGGCCAAATTAAACATTAAACGTACTCTGCGCAGAGTGGTTGCGATGGACTTGTTTATGTTAACGCTTATCTGTATTTTGCCTTTTACGACCCCTGGCGATCCTATGTTTACTCTGTTTGGATTGGCGGCAAGTTGGCAAGGGTTAGCACACGCACTGCTTATTACCATCAAAGCGAATGCGGTGTTATTGGTGCTGTTTTCATTGGTGGCAACCATGAGTGCTTCCACATTGGGTCATGCGTTAGCGCACCTAAAAATGCCGAATAAGTTAGTGCATCTGTTACTGTTTATGGTGCGTTATTTAGATGTGATCAGCCTTGAGTATAAAAAGATGCGCCGCGCAATGCAGGCACGTGCCTTTGTTTTAGGTTGTGATCGCCATACGTGGCAAAGCATCGGTTATCTGTTTGGCATGCTGCTTATTCGCTCTGTTGAGCGCGCTGAACGTATTTTAGGTGCGATGAAATGTCGCGGTTTTTGCGGGCGTCTTTACCTTAATGATGAGATGAAAATAACACTCTCAGATCGCTTTTTTGGTCTGATTTTTTTCTGTTTTTTAATACTGTTAATAGGATTAAATATTGATGCCACATAGAGATGAAGCACTTATTAAAATAGAAAACTTACACTACGCTTATCCTAGGCGTGATGCAGTATTAAAAGAGATAAATTTTAGTTTATATGCCGGTGAGCGAGTGGTGATCAACGGGGATAATGGTGCAGGAAAAACCACCTTATTACACTTGATTGTGGGTCTTAAAAAAGCCAAACAGGGTGATATTATTGCATTGGGTGAGGTTTGTAAAACCGAGAAACAGTTTAATAAATTACGCGCGAAAGTGGGGTTACTGTTTCAAGATCCTGATGATCAACTGTTTTGTCCGACAGTATTAGAAGATGTGATGTTTGGGCCTCTTAATTTGGGGTTTTCTAAACAACAAGCGATTGAAAAATCTTTAGCGACCCTGAACAGTTTAGGATTGCAAGGCTTTGAATCACGCATTACCCATCAGCTTTCTGGTGGAGAAAAACGCATGGTGACCTTAGCAAGCGTATTAGTGATGGAGCCAGACGTGTTGATGTTAGACGAGCCGACTAATGCGTTAGATGAAAAAGCCAAACAGCGTTTATTACATGTTTTACAAGCACTGCCACAGGCGATGATTATTATCTCACACGATAAAGTGTTTACGGAGCAGTTGGTAACACGCAATCTCTATTTACAAAACGGTCATTTAGTCGCGTCTCAACAAAAGCGTATTGCGGTCGCATAACAGGAGAGAATAACATGGTAGATAGACACAGTGATTTTCCTTTTAGCGCCGTACAAGGGCAACCTTTATTTAAGCTCGCGCTGTTATTAGCCACGGTTAATCCGTTGATTGGTGGTGTGCTTATCTCAGGACCACGTGGTTGTGGAAAATCCACACTGGCACGTGGGCTTGCTGATTTGTTGCCGATTGAAGCAGGCATAGAAAGCGAATTTGTGACCTTGCCTCTGGGTGCAAGTGAAGAGATGCTTATTGGCACATTAGATATGGACCACCTGCTGAACAATAAAAAAATGGTTTTTAGCGCGGGGTTATTAAAAAAAGCACACGGGGGGGTTTTGTACGTGGATGAAGTAAATCTGTTACCTGATCATCTTGTTGATCAACTGCTTGATGTTGCAAGTTCAGGGGTTAATTTCATCGAACGAGATGGCATCAGTCATCGTCATGAGGCACGTTTTACTTTAATTGGTACCATGAATCCCGATGAAGGTGAACTGCGCCCACAACTGCAAGACCGTTTTGGATTAATGGTTGAACTGGACAATGTTTACACGATTGATGAGCGTATTAATATCGTTAAAACGCGTCAAGCTTTTGAAGATGATCACGCTATTTTTTGTGATAACTATCAAGTTGAACAGGTGGTCTTGCAACAACAGATTTGTGATGCACGAAAAATATTAGCTGATGTGCGCTGTGATGATCGTTGTTTAACGGAGATAGCAACGCGTTGTATGCAAGCAAATGTAGAAGGGTTACGTGCCGATATTATGATGCATCGAGCCAGTATCACCCACGCTGCTTGGTGTGGTCGCGGCGCCGTCACTTTGGATGATATCAAACAAGTTGCACCATTAGTCTTATTACATCGTCAACAAACAATACCTGAAAGTAATCCACCTAGTCCGCCAAATAGTGGTGGTTTTTCGCGTCCGCAACAGCAGGGTGATAAAAACCCTGAAGAAAGTGGTAATAACAAAAACAGTCATAATGAAAATAATAATGAACAAACGAGCAGTGGTGAATGGGGAGCGATGTCCGAGTTACAAGCTGAATCACAGCAAAGTACAGCAAGCTTAAGCGTCACATTACCTCCGTTTGATAGCGCATTGCGTTTAAATACGAGTAAAACAGGCGCTAAAAAAAGCCCTGAAAACAGCACTAAACCTGATTGGTTTTCAACACTAACCAACAGTTTAGGGCAGTGGCCTCCCACGCAGTTTGTGTTTAAGAAAAGTGCCCGTAGTGAAAAAAAATTGCATCTCATCTTACTTGATACTTCTGCATCGACATTAACCAACAGTTTGTCATCGATTGCAAAATCAGTGGTGGCAAAAATCAGTCAAAACAGTTATCTGCAACGCGATAAAATTAGCTTATTAGGTTTTGGCAATGATGTGGTTGAAACCTTTATTAACCGTGCACGTGCGCCCAAAAAGATAGAAAATCAGCTGGATAATATCGGCGCATTAGGCGGTACTCCATTGCGCTTAGCGTTAAAAACCGCGCTTAAAAATATCCAACAATTACGCCAGCAACTGCCTGATTTCCAGCTCTGTTGTTACCTTATTACCGATGGCCGATGCCGCGCTAATATTGAGGATCTAAAACTTAATATTCCCACCTTGTTAATTGATATTGAAAAAGCACAGATAAAACGGGGTCGTGGCAAAGTCTTAGCAAGCCAATTAGATGCTGGTTATTTTGCTGTGCAAGGTTAGTTAAAGGTGAGTAAAAAATGAACATGAAAAAAGTAAGTTGTCCCGCACTGTTTTTAGCTGCCCCTGCATCAGGTCAAGGAAAAACCACTATCACGGCGGCTCTCGCTCGCTATTTTACATTGCAGGGAAAAGTGGTGCGGGTATTTAAAACAGGGCCTGATTACCTTGACCCACAAATTTTAGCGCAAGCATCCGGTTTTCATGTTGAGCAATTAGATATGTGGATGGCAGGGGAGCGCTACTGTCAGAAAAAGCTTTATGAAGCGGCACTTGAAGCGGATCTTATTCTCGTTGAAGGCGCAATGGGTTTGTTTGATGGCGAGCCATCGAGTGCCGATTTGGCTGCCCGTTTTAATATTCCGATTGCTATTGTGATGGACGTAAAAGGCATGGCGCAAACGGCAGCTGCCATTGCCATTGGTCTTGCAAATTATCGTAATGATTATTGCTGTTACGGATTAATTGCTAACAATTGCAGTACCGACAGACATGCACAACTCATCAGAGAAGCATTAGCAAACAAATTACCCTTGCTCGCTTGCCTTAAAAAAGATGAAAATATCGCTCTGCCAGAGCGTCATTTAGGCTTAGTGCAAGCCAGTGAAGTGTTTGATGAGTTAGAGAATAAATTCACACTGGGTTGTGAGTGGTTAGCGCAGGGCGTCACACGTGCAGATGCAAATAGCCCACTGTTAACACTGCCAGATCCTGTTGATTTTTATGATGCTGAATTAGCAACTGTGATGCCTTTATTAACAGGAAAAACCATTGCCATTGCCCGTGATAAAGCCTTTAGTTTTATCTATCAAGCGAACATACGTCTGCTTGAACAGATGGGCGCAACACTGCGCTATTTTTCACCGCTGAGTGATAAACAGCTGCCAGAGGCCGATGCTTTGTGGTTGCCCGGTGGTTATCCGGAATTATATGCGTTGCAGTTAGCAAAAAACCAAACACTGCAAACAGAGATAAAACAGTTTTATGCAGCCCATAAACCTATTTTGGCAGAGTGTGGTGGTTTTTTATATTGTTTAAATGAGCTGATAGATTTAGACAATGATCATCATCAGATGCTCGGTTTACTTGATGGCGTTGGCAGTATGTCAGGGAAACGTGGCTGTCAGGGCATGCAAAAAGCGATATTGCCAGAAGGTGATATTCACGGACATGCACATCATCGTTCACGCGCTATTATGCAGATGGATGCGATGGGTTATGGGCAACGTCAGCGTCATCCTGCACCGGGTGAGCCGATTTACCGTGATAAAAAACTCACTGGCAGTTATTTGCATCTGTTTTTTCCCTCCAATCCCACTTTGATTGCTGAGCTGTTTACAGGGCAGTTGCAAGCGATTGATCATGATAAATTAAGTGCTTGGCAAGAAAAGGCGAAAACAAACTAATTATGTGGCCCGAATCGAGCGAAAACAGTCAACCATTACGCAATGGGTTAACCACAGGAAGCTGTGCAACGGCATGTTGCGTGGCGGCGGTGCGTGCGTTATTGGCCAATAAACAACCTCAAACGGTTGAAATAACTTTGCCTCGGGGCGAAAAAGTAGATCTTAATATCGTTGATTATCAGCACATTGAAGATGGTATTCGCACCGCTATTATCAAAGATGCAGGAGATGATCCGGATGCAACACATGGTGCAACCATCTTTGTAGAGTTACGTTTAACCAAGCAAAAGGGCATTAACTTTAAAGCGGCACAAGGCGTGGGTACGGTCACTCGGGATGGATTGGTATTAGCGATTGGTGAGCCAGCAATTAACCCCGTGCCACGCAAAATGATAACCGATCATCTTAACCATTATGCGTTTACTTATCAGTACCAAGGTGGCTTTGAGGTATCGGTGGGTGTGGAAAATGGCGAGTTGATTGCCAAACATACCATGAATGGCCGTTTAGGCATTATCGGTGGACTGTCTATTTTAGGCACAACGGGCATCGTGCGTCCTTACTCTTGTTCCGCTTATATCGCCTCTATTCATCAAGGTATTGATGTGGCGCGCGCCAATGGTATTACCCATATTAGCGCTTCTACGGGTATTGCCAGTGAACGTGCCATTAAAGATTTTTATCAGATGAATGAGATCGCACAGATTGAGATGGGCGATTTTGTCGGTGCGATGCTTAAATATCTGCGTCGCCCTAAAGATGAAAATCAGATTAAAAAATTGAGCATCAGTGCTGGGTTTGGCAAGCTCACCAAGTTGGCCAATGGTCATCTGGATCTTAATAGTCGCCAGTCTAGTATTGATTTTAAACAGCTTGCCAAGATTGCAAAATCATTAGGTGCAAGTGAACAGTTACAAGATGAGATTGTGCATGCTAATACCAGTATTGAAGTGCTTAATAAAACCCAACTAGCAGGGCTAGATATCGCCACCATCATCTGTATTGATGCGTTAAAAGTGGCAAAAAATATCGTTCATCCCAGTATCGAAATCGAAGTATGGGCGGTAGATAGAAAAGGGCTATTTGTGGCAAATAGCAGAGGAGATCCTGTTTACACACGAGGAAAAGAGATGAAAATATTAGTCATCGGTGGTACGGCAGATGGTCGTCATCTGGCAACACAACTGTTTGAATTAGGTTTTGATACCACCTACAGCATTGCAGGTATTGTGCGCAAAGCAAAATTACCTTGCCCTGTGGTCAGTGGCGGCTTTAGCCAATTTGGTGGATTAGCGCAATACGTTACCGATAACCAGATAACCCATCTTGTGGATGTAACACATCCTTTTGCAATAAAAATGAGCAATAAAATTGCCTTAGTAAGTAAACAACTATCAATTCCTTCAATACGTTTTCATCGTTTAGCATGGCAAAAAACAGCGCGCGATCATTGGACTGAGGTGGAGCATTGGTCTGAACTTATTAAAAAAGTCGAGCAACATCAATCGTTGTTTATTACCGCAGGGCAGATAACCCAACCCGTGATAGATGCGTTAGCCTCGCAATCCACACGGTTATTATTGCGCACTGCCATGCCCGTTAAAATTGACCTGCCCAGTAACGTGACATGGATAAAAGCGATTGGCCCATTTCAGTTGGAAAATGAAAAAAGCTTAATTAAGCAATATCAGATAGATGCCATTATCAGCAAAAATAGCGGCGGTGATTCGACCTACGCAAAAATTGAGGCTGCAGCTGAATTAGCAATTGCTGTTTATCAATTTAAACGCCCTGAATTGCAGGCAACAACTTATCAGTTTGATGAGATGTCACAGTGTGTGGATTTATTACAAAGGATGCAGAAACAGATGCGAGAAAGCGATGAAATTTAGCTATATCCATGATCCTAAAAAAATTGAGCGTGAAAGTTTTCGCCAGATTCGCGCGTTAACCAAACTTGATCACCTGTCACTTGAAGCGCAACAAGTGGTGATGCGCATTGTACACAGTGTCGGTTTTCCCGCTATTGCTGAGCAAGTTCATTTTAGTGCTAACGCGTGTTCGTCTGGCATTGAAGCGCTTATGTCAGGCGCGCCAATTTTATGCGATGTTGAGATGGTGAAGCAAGGCATTACTAAACGTATGATCAAAACCTCGCCGCTGTGTTTTCTTAATCATCAAGGTGTGGCAGAGCGCGCTAAACAGACGGGTGAAACGCGCACAATGGCCGCCTTACAATCTTGGTTGCCTCATCTTGCGGGCAGTATTGTGGTGATTGGCAATGCACCCACTGCACTGTTTCGATTATTGGAAATGATAAGTCAAGGCGCACCAAAACCTGCGTTGATTATTGGCATGCCTGTGGGGTTTGTTGGTGCGGCGGAATCTAAACAAGCCCTTTGGGAATATCATAAAACAATGGGCATTGAGTGTATTACCTTACTCGGGCGTGAGGGTGGCAGTGCGGTTTCTAGTGCAACGTGTAATGCGTTACTGCGCTGTATAAATAGTGAGATCTACTGATGAAAATAAGTGTCATAGGATTGGGTGTTGCCGAAAATGCCTCATTAACCGTGCAAGCGTTACAGGCACTACAAAATGCGGATTTAGTGATTGGCTCTGCACGTCAACTGTTAACATTAGATGCTATTTTAACCGCTCAAAAAGCAGCCTTGTTACCTAAACTCACGCAGCTTAAAACATTAATAAAAAGCGCAGAAAATGTGGTTGTTTTAGGATCGGGCGATCCCCTTTATTATGGCATTGGCAGTTGGTTAACAAAGCAATTTACCGATATCAGTATTGCCTTTTTTCCTGCGCTTTCAAGCATTACTCAAGCTTGTCATTGTCTTGCAATAGCACAACAAGATGTGAAAGTTGTGAGTTTACATGGTCGTCCACTGCTCAAATTGAAAGTCTGCTTAAAAGCCCAGCAAACGCTGTTGATACTGACGGATAAACACAGTCAGCCACAACAGCTGGCAGCACTCTGCTTAGAAACGGGGTTTACAGAGGCAAAAATTACCGTTTGTGAACGCCTTGGTTATGCAGAGCAAAAACTATCAACCTTTAACGTGAATGAGCTGATAAACAACAGAATCACCTTTGATACCTTGCATGTTAGCTTTCTGTTTTGTGGAAAAAATAGCGGTTATCTGCCTGAGTTTGCAGGCATTAAAGACAGCTATTTTGAAACCGGTGAATTAGGTGAAAAAGGGCTGATCAGCAAACGAGAGGTGCGTTTGGCTATTTTGTCTCTGTTACAACTTCAAAAAGAGGATCTGCTTTGGGATATCGGTGCAGGTTGTGGCGCCGTTTCCGTAGAGCTGGCTTATTGGCAACCACAAGCAACGGTTTATGCCATTGAACATCATCAAGCGCGTTTTGATTGTTTGTTACAAAACCAACAAAAATTTGGTGTGCTGAGCAACTTAAAACCCATTTTAGGGCGCGCGCCTGCGGTGCTCAGTCAATTACCGCAAGCCAATAAAATATTTATTGGTGGCAGTGATGGCGAGTTAGCTAATTTACTTTCTTCATTATGGGGAAACCTTGCAGAGGGTGGTCAAATAGTGGCCTCTGCGGTGATGGAAAAGAGTAAATCACAACTGTTAGATTTCTATCAGCAACGATTAGAGCTGGGTGATTGTGACTTAGAAACATTGCAGATTGCCATCAATAAAGGGTCAAGCCTTGCGCGACAACTGATCTATCGACCTGCATTGCCGGTGAGCCTATTTAGTTTTATTAAAAGAGAGAAAAAATGAACGCTTTATTTACCGGTGTCGGCGTTGGCCCGGGCGATCCTGAACTGTTAACGTTAAAAGCCTACCGCGCCATTCAAGATGCGGATGTCATTTGTTATTTAGAAAATGAATCGGGTCAATCGCAAGCGTTGGATATCGCCATTGAAGCGTTGGAAAACTCGATAAAAAAACAGCAACATTTAGGCATCCGTTTTAGCATGTCACGCACTCGAGTTGCGGCCAATGAAGCTTATGACAAAGCGATGTTGGAAATTGAAGATTTTCTTAAACGAGATAAAAAAGTGGTGTTTCTGTGTGAAGGTGATCCGCTGTTTTTTGGATCATTCACCTATCTTCTTGAGCGTTTACCGAGTTGCTATCCATCACAAGTGATTCCGGGCATTCCTGCTTTTATTGCTGCCACGGCAGAACTCCAGTTACCGTTGACTGTTTTAAAACAATCTTTTGCAGTAGTAACAGGCCGTCATAGTGATGAAAAAATCAAAGTTGCACTGCTCAGTCATGATGCGATCGTTATTATGAAAGCGGGTATTGAAAGACCACGTTTATTGGCACTGTTAAAAGAAACAGATCGCTTTGAGGATGCAAATTATCTTGAATATATCAGCCGTGAAAATCAAAAAATAGTCACTGATCTGAGCCTGCTTGAAGATGAAGTCGGTCCCTACTTTTCACTGTTTATTGTTACCCGAAAAAAAATAGATACTCGTCAGGGGGTCAGTAGATGATCCGCATTATCTGTTTAACAGAGGTGGGGTTGCTGTTAGCGAAGCGTTTACAAAATAGCTTAGCGAATAGCGAAATCTGTTTTAAACCCACTCCCTTTACCACTCAAGTGCAGCGCTATTTTGAGCAGGGTGATCGGCTCATTTTTATCTGTGCAACAGGCATTGTGATACGTAGTTTAGCGCCAGTTCTCAAAAATAAACACAGCGACCCTGCGGTACTGGTGCTAGATGAATTAGGTCAGTTTGTTATCCCATTGCTTTCAGGTCATGAGGGTGGGGCAAATGAATTTGCTAAACAGGTGAGTGAATTTTTGAATAATCAATTGGTGATAACCACAGCAAACTCTTATTTAAAGCCTGTTTACGTGCTGGGAATGGGCTGTGAGCGAGGCTGTCCAGAGGCCGTTTTACAACACTTGCTCGATGAATGCTTGCACAAAGCAGGGCTGACTATTAACGATATTAGCGCGATTTGCAGTATCGATATTAAAGATGATGAATTGGGACTTATCTCATTGGCGAGCAATTTAGAAAAACCTTATCTCACTTTTAATAAACAGCAGTTAGCAGAGATGGAAGATAGGTTATCGACCAAATCGGATTACATCTTTAAAACCGTCGGCGTGTATGGCGTTGCAGAGTCTGCTGCCCTCTATCAAGCAGAGCAGATAACCCATAATGGCAGTGAATTATTATTAAACAAACATAAAAACAAGCAGGCGACGTGTGCAATTGCCCGAAGCTACAAATAATCACTTGAGTCGTCGTAATTTAAGCATATTACGGCGTTGAAAAATGCTCATTTAGGCAAGCTAAACTGCGCTTTTTCGCCTTGTACTAAGCGTAAATAACTTAGCCTCAAGCAATTATTTCAAATGAAATTAAAAGATTAATAGGAACAATATGAGTAGTAAAAAACAACTTTTTGTGGTCGGCATGGGGCCAGGCGATGCGGATTTAGTGACACCCAAAGCACTAAAAGCGGTACAGAAGAGTAGCGATTTAGTGGCTTATGGCTTGTATTTAGACCTACTTGGTAGCCCTTGTGATAACAAAGTACATCATGATTTACCACTAGGTGAAGAGATAGCGCGGGCGCGTTTAGCCTTGGATTTAGCCGCCAGCGGTAAAACCACCGCGCTTATATCAAGCGGTGATATCGGTATCTATGCGATGGCGACCTTGGTTTTTGAACTGCTCGACAGACAGTTACAAGGACTTGAAAATCACCCTGAATGGTTGGATGTTGATATTGAAGTTATTGCGGGCATCTCCGCGATGCAAGCGGGTGCAAGTCGAGTGGGGGCGATGTTAGGCCATGATTTTTGTACCGTGAGTTTGTCGGATTTATTAACGCCGTGGGAAACTATCAACAAACGTATTCACAGCGCAGGTGAGGGAGATTTTGTGATCTCTTTTTATAACCCTGTTTCAAAAAAACGTGATTGGCAACTCAACCATGCACGGGATGTATTACTGCAATATCGTCCTGCCTCTACGCCGGTTTTATTAGGTCGTCAACTTACCCGCGAAGATGAATCAATTCGTATTATCCGCCTTGATGAATTGGATGCAAAAGATGTTGATATGTTTACCTTAGTGAGTGTCGGTAACAGTGAGTCACGCCATATTATCAACGGCAACAAACACTGGGTATACACCCCGCGTGGTTATAAGAAAAAACTATAAACAGGGCAGGACTAAAGTCCCGCTTCCGAATAATGTTTTTATGGAAGTGAGGCGTTAGCCAGTGTTTTGGAGGTGAGGCTTTAGCCTTGCGTGTTTTGACTTTGACTTTAAATATGGAAAATTTATGACCGTTTATTTTATTGGGGCTGGGCCGGGTGATCCTGAATTGATGACCCTCAAAGGGGCGCGTTTATTGAAACAATGTCCTGTGGTGTTATATGCCGGATCGCTCATTCCTCGTGCATTATTGCAAGAGGTTGAAGAGAGTGCAGAGCTGATTGTTGATACCGCGAAAATCAATCTTGATGAGATGGAAGCTTATTTTGTAGAGGCGCATAAAGCGGGCAAAGATGTTGCACGTTTGCAGTGTGGTGATCCCGCATTATATGGCGCAATCGCAGAGCAGATCCGTCGTCTTGAAAAACATGGGATTGATTACCAAGTGATCCCTGGGGTTAGCGCCGTGGCTGCATCAGCGGCTTATTTAGGCAAAGAGTTAACGCTTTCAGGGGTTTCTCAAACGGTTATTATGACCCGTTATGAGGGGAAAACACCTTTTCCTGAACGTGAGCGTTTGCCACAATTGGCACAAAGTGGTGCAACACTGGCTATCCACTTAGGTGTTAGCAAAATTCGCAAAATCGTTGCGGAGCTGATTCCCCATTACGGTGAAGATTGCCCTGTTGCGGTGTGTTACCGCACCTCATGGCCAGACCAAGATAAAGTGATAGGCACGTTAGCTGATATTAGCGAAAAAGTAGAAGCGAAGGGTTTTAAATTGACGGCACTGATTTTAGTGGGGCATGTTTTAGACTCTGATCATTTTCAAGACTCTTACCTTTATCAAAAAGATAAACCCAATATTTTTCGTCGTCGTAAAAATACACTTTCACTTGATCAATTAGAGGCTCAAAATGTCAGCAAATAGTATGTTATTAAACAAGATCCCAACCACCGTTGTTACCGGTTTCCTTGGCAGTGGTAAAACGACTTTACTTGCCAATCTGTTAAAGAAGGCCAAAGGTAAACGCATTGCGGTGATCATGAATGAGTTTGGTGAACTGGACATTGACTCTGAACTATTACGCAGTTGCCCCTTTGGTGATGATAGCGATTGTGAAGATGAATCTGCGGTGTTGGTTGGCGGTGAAGACGGTATCTATGAACTGGCAAACGGTTGTATCTGCTGCACGGTGGAAGAAGAGTTTTTACCGGTGATGAAAAAACTGATTGAGCGCCGTGACCAAATCGATCATATCTTAATTGAAACATCAGGGCTTGCGCTACCGAAACCACTGGTGCAAGCGTTTAACTGGCCGGGTATTAAAGAGTATTGCACCGTGGATGCGGTGATCACTGTGGTCGATGGCGTGGCAATTGCAGCTGGACGCTTTGCCGCTGACGAAGAGAAAGTAAAAGCGCAACGCGCTGCAGATGAAAGTTTAGATCACGATCCTAGCTTGCAAGAGTTATTAGACGATCAGCTAAATTCGGCGGATTTAGTGGTGGTGAGTAAGAGCGATTTACTCAGTGAAGATGAAAAAATGAGGGTTAACAAGGTGATAGAAAAACGTTTACCAAACAGTGTTAAAATAGCTTATGTTAATCATGGTGATGTGCCACTGGAAGTCTTGATTGGCATTAATGCCCAATCTGAAAAAGGCATTGATGCGATTCATAATCATCATGATCACCACCATGTTCACGGTGCACACCACGATCATGCCCATGATCATTTCGATTCTGTTGTGATCAGTATTGGCACTGTCGATAGCGACAAACTAACGCAGTGTGTTGAGCAATTGCTGCGTGAATTTAACCTCTTTCGTATCAAAGGTTTCGCCTCGATTAAAAACAAACCGATGCGCCAAGTATTGCAAGCGGTAGGTAAACGTTTAGAAACGCATTTTGACCGTTTATGGGCAGCAGATGAAACCCCTAAAACAGAGTTGGTCTTGATTGGTAAACATCTTGATGAAAAAGCCATTATAACCATTTTAAAAAACGCAGAGGTGTAACTTTTCATGCATCTATTAGCAGCACAGCCAGGCGGGTTTGTTGAACAGGAAGGTATCGTTGATTTAGCGCAATCGCCCGCACCTTTAGTCGTTTTTAGTGCTGCCGATAGTCAATTAACGGCACTTGTTTCGGGTTACAAAATTGCTTGCCAAGAAACTAAATTGGTTGAAACACGGTTAGTCAATTGGACGAATTTACTTAAACCCGCCGCCTTTGATCTCTATGAAGATAAAGTCTTGCAACAAGCTAAAGTGGTGGTGGTGTCGTTATTAGGTGGCAAGGCTTACTGGTCTTATGGTGTTGAACGCTTAATAAAATGGTCACAAGCACAACCTGATCGCACCCTTATTTTAGTGCCGGGCGATGATCATGTTGATCCTGAGCTGATTGAACTTTCAACGGTTTCTGAGCAAATTCAACATTGTGTTTGGTCTTATCTGCGTGGAGGCGGTATAACTAATAGCGCGCAACTTTTTGCTTTTTTAAATCAGCATTTTTTTGATGCTAACGTGGGTTACCTTAATGCACAGTTTTTAGCCGTTGCGCAGTTTTATAATGAGCAACATATTGAGTGGCAAGCAGGACAAGATGTGGTGGCGCTGATTTTTTATCGCAGTCATCTGCAATCAGCAAACTGCGTGATGTTTGATCAGTTAATCGCCCTTATTGCAGAGAGTGGCTTAAATCCGTTACCGATTGTGATTAGCTCCTTAAAAGATCAACAAGCGTTAACCATCGTTAACCAACTGTTGTTAAAACACCATTGTCGGCTGATTTTAAATTGCACTGGGTTTGCTTCAAACAAAGTTGATAGCCCCGATTTAAGTTCACAACCGAACCATTTCAAGCGTCTATTTAGTGTTGATGTTCCTATTTTGCAACTGGTACTTTCCAGTAGTACCTTGCAAGATTGGCAGACCTATAAACAGGGATTACGTAGCCGTGATATCGCGATGCAGGTGGTATTGCCTGAGATGGATGGAAAGATATTAACCCGCGCGATTAGTTTTAAAAGCGAAGCGTTTTATGATGACAAAACAGAGATTGCCTTGGTGCAATATCAGCTTCATGTTGAGCGTGCTTTGTTTGTCATTGAACTGGCGAAAAAATATATTCAGTTATCTAATAAAGCCAATAAAGATAAACGTATTGCACTGATTCTCGCCAATTATCCCACTAAAGATGGGCGTATTGGTAATGGCGTGGGATTAGATACACCCAACTCCACGATCAACATTCTTAATAAATTAAAAGCCGCCGATTATCCTGTTGTTGCTGTGCCAGAAAATGGCAATGCGTTGATTGAGCAACTGTTGCAATCGGTGACCAATAACCCCAATACTTTACATCATCTTCCTTGTTGGCAGAGTTTATCCTTAGCAGATTATAAAAAAGCATTTTCAGCACTGCCAGAAGTCAGTCAAAGTGCGATCATAAAACGTTGGGGTGAGCCCGAAGAGGATATTAAATGCCGTCAGGGGCGATTAATGATCGCGGGAATTCGTTTGGGTGAAACCTTTGTGGGTATTCAACCTGCGCGCGGTTTTAATATTGATTTACTGGCTAATTATCACGATCCTGATCTGGTGCCACCGCATAATTATTTAGCCTTCTATTTTTGGTTACGTTTTACCTATCAAGTCGATGCCATCATGCATGTTGGCAAACATGGCAATTTAGAGTGGTTACCCGGTAAAGGGTTAGCACTTTCTAGTGAATGTTGGCCTGATGCGGTATTGGGTCCAATGCCTCATTTTTATCCGTTTATTGTTAACGACCCCGGTGAAGGTGCGCAGGCGAAAAGACGCAGTCAAGCGGTGATCATTGATCACTTAATGCCACCCATGACCCGCGCTGAAACCTATGGTGAATTAGCGGAGCTTGAGGGGCTGGTGGATGAATATTATCAAGCACTCGGATTAGATAAACGCCGTGAAGAGTGGTTGCGTAAACAGATAGTAGAAAAAGTACAAAGCACTCATGTTTTAGATGAACTTAATGAGATTGCACGTAACGATGATAACCAACTGCTTGAACAGTTAGATACCTATTTATGTGATATTAAAGAGGCGCAAATTCGCCACGGTTTACATATTTTAGGGCAGTTACCTGCGCCACATAAAGTCGCTAATACCTTAGTGGCACTGCTACGTTTGCCGCGCGGTGAAGGGGCGATAAACCAAGGCATTTTAGATGTTTTAGTCAGTGACTTTAAACTGCAAAATTTTGACCCTTTATGTGCCACTGTTTCCCCATGGTTAGGCAACAAACCCGCGGTGTTAAAAAATATCACGACAACCCTGTGGCGCACATCGGCGGATACACGCGAACGATTAGAGTTGTTAGCGCTGCATTGGATGCAATATTACCTCATTGAAAAACAGGATTTAGCGGGTTTAAAGGATTATCCCGCCACTCAAGCACTGTTTATTTATGCCAAAAATACCATTCAAAAAGCGTTGCAACAGAGTGTCAAAAATGAACTTAATGCCATTATTGAGGGACTTGATGGCAAGTTTATAGAAGCAGGACCAAGCGGTGCGCCAACACGTGGGCGTTTAGATACACTGCCGACGGGGCGTAACTTTTATTCTGTTGATAACCGCGCGATCCCCTCTAAAGCCGCTTGGGCTTTAGGGGAAATATCAGCGCAAGCATTGATTCATCGCCATCTGCAAGAGCAGGGTGACTACCCCAAACAGTTAGGTTTATCGGTATGGGGGACGGCCACCATGCGCACAGGAGGAGATGATATTGCACAAGCATTTGCATTAATGGGCATCAAACCTATTTGGGCGCAGGGCAGTAATCGTGTGATTGATTTTGAAATTATTTCCTGTTTGTTATTAGGTCGCCCAAGAGTCGATGTGACGTTACGCGTTTCAGGCTTTTTCCGTGATGCGTTTCCGAATGTCATGGCGTTGTTTGATGCTGCTGTGGTCGCTATCAGTGAGCTTGATGAACCGGGCAATGGCAATATTATCAAGCAAAATATTGCGCAACGACAAGCACAGTTGATAGCCGATGGAATGCCAATTAGCGAAGCTAAACGCCAAGCGAGTTACCGTGTGTTTGGATCAAAACCCGGGGCTTATGGTGCAGGATTACAAGGGTTAATTGACGAGCGTTGTTGGGAGCAAAAAAGTGATTTAGCCGAGGCTTACCTTAATTGGGGCGGTTATGCCTATGGCAACAGTACACAAGATGGCGTACAAGCCAAAAATGCTTTTTTACATCAGCTCAGTCATATCGACGTGGTGGTGCAAAATCAAGACAATCGTGAACATGACTTGCTTGATTCTGATGATTATTATCAGTTTCAAGGTGGCATGAGTAATGCAGCCCAAGTTTATTCTGGCAAAGCGCCCACCATTTATCATAGCGACCACAGTAACCCCAGCAAACCGATTATTCGCACGTTAAAAGAGGAGTTGAATCGGGTTATTCGTTCTCGTGTTTTAAATCCTAAATGGATAGAAGCGATGCGTGAACATGGTTACAAAGGGGCATTTGAAATGGGGGCTACGGTAGACTACCTGTTTGCTTATGATGCCACGACCGATCTGATTGCCGATTATCAATATCAGCAGGTCACCGATACCCTGTTATTAGAGGCAAGCAATAAACAGTTTTTACAGGATAATAATCCACAAGTATTGGAAGAGATGGCGGAGCGGTTAATGGAAGCGATACAACGTGGTTTATGGCAAGACGCGGGGGATTATCAGCAAAAATTACAAGATATTCTGTTGGAATGTGATGAGCTACAAGAGAGAAAATAGATGAAAAGTAAACATAGTTACAGCAACGTTGAAAAGGATGCGCTATATCGCGTGATTGCAGAGCGTCGTGATATGCGTCATTTTGTCAATGCGCCATTAGAAAAGGGCTTATTAGCGCGTTTATTAACTGTTGCGAATCAAGCGCCCAGTGTCGGGTTAATGCAACCGTGGCGATTTATTCGTATCACTGATCAGGATTTAAAAATCGCCATTAAAGAGAGGGTGGAAACAGAGCGTAAACTCACTGCTGATCTGCTTGATAGCCGTAAAAGTGAGTTTTTAAAACTCAAAGTTGAGGGGATTTTAGAGTGTGCAGAACTGTTAGTGGTTGCGCTACCTGATGGACGAGAAAAACACCTTTTTGGACGTCGCACTATGCCCGATATGGACTTAGCCTCGGTTTCCTGTGCGATTCAAAATATGTGGTTAGCAGCACGTGCAGAAGGTATCGGTTTGGGGTGGGTCTCACTGTTTGATCCAAAGCAGTTGGCAACCCTGTTAAATATGCCAGAAGATAGCCGTCCCATTGCTATTTTATGTATTGGTCATGTTGAAAAATTCTATGAAAAACCGATGCTGGTGGAACAAAATTGGATTAAACCGATTGAAGTTGAACAGTTTCTGTTTGAGAACAGTTGGCCTAAAAAAAATCATTCATAAAAAATAAGATGAAATAGGGGTCAAGACTTCAGTCTTGTGCTTTTTTTAGATCATTTAAAAGAGAAAATTAAATGTTAGAGAGTAAAAAAGGGATCATGATTTGTGGTCATGGTAGTCGCGATAAAGATGCAGAAGTCGAGTTTTCATTAGTGGCAGCGGGGCTTAAAAAACGCTTTCCTGAGCTAGCAATTGAATATGGTTTTTTAGAGTATTCTGCGCCTAATATTCACATGGGCTTAAATCGCCTTATTGAGCAGGGTGTCAATCATATCTACGCAGTGCCGGGTATGCTATTTGCCGCCACTCATGCTAAAAATGATATCCCGTCAGTGTTAACTACTTTTGAAGAAAAAAATGCAGGCTTAAAAGTAACCTACGGGAAAGAGTTAGGATTACAACAAGCGATGATTGAAGCGTTTCAAACACGTATTTATGAATCATTAGGGTTAGATGCAACGAATTCACCCGATGAATTGTACGATACTATGTTGGTGGTCGTTGGCCGGGGTACGTCAGACAGTGAAGCCAATGCAGAAGCGGCTAAACTGACGCGCATTGTCAGCGAAAACATGGGATTTGGTTGGGCTGATACCGTGTATTCGGGGGTGACTTATCCTTCGGTGGGTATTGGTCTTGAAAAGCTACTAAAGCTTGGTTACAAACGCATTGTGGTTGCACCCTATTTTCTTTTCACAGGACGTTTAATTAAACGTATTTACGCTTATATTGATAAAGTTGCCACAGAAAACCCAAGTGTAGAATTTATCAAAACACCTTACCTACGTGACCATGAAAAAGTGATTGATGCGTTTGAGTTTCGTGTGCGTGAAATCATGGAAGATAAAATAAGCATTGAAGAGGATTTAATGAGTACCTTTAAACGCCGTTTAGCCGCGGGTGAGATAGATGTTCATCATCATCATGCTGAATATCAAGATCCTGAGGTTCACACGCATACTCACAGTCATGATGATCACGAACATGAGCACAGTCATTGCCACGATGAGAGTCATCAACATTCACATGAAAATAGTCACTCACATGATCATCATCACGGTGAAAGCCATAGCCACGGTATCTACAAACATATCAGTCACCCATTAGGGCCAAGAACCATGATAGGTGAGGGGATCTGTCACTGTTTCATGAGCCAATTCCCACAATCGCTACTTGATGAAGAGAGCGAACGCATCAAAAATGGCGTACAAGGTGAAGCGTTAGCGCATAAAGATTAATAAATACTATTCATTTTTATCGGAGCAGGGACTTCAGCTTCGCCTAAGTAACCAAGCAGGACTAAAGCTACTTTATTCGGACGTGATGCTTCGCCTTGGTAA
>NZ_ATUO01000012.1 GCF_000420245.1 Psychromonas hadalis ATCC BAA-638
GGTCGTTCATTGAAATAGGGGGAACAAATTTGTTTTGCATTACCATAAATACCTAATTTATCAATCAAGTCAGCCTCCTTAAAGAGCAAACATAAAGCACAGAGTTATTAATATAAATGAAAACGGTTAATAATTCTAATATGAGGACGAAACATTAAGTTCAAAAGCATTTAACCACGAAGGCACAAAGAAAAAGGAAGTTAAAACCTAAGTTTTGGGGTTATTCGTGTCCTCTGTGTAGCGCAACGACTTCGTGGTGAATAGTTTGTAAGTGCAAGTTCAACAGCATTTAACCACGAAGGCACAAAGAAAAAGGAAGTTAAAACCTAAACCTATTTTTTGTTTTTTATTTTCTTCGTGTTCTCTGCATCGCATAGCGACTTCGTGGTGATGTTTTTTGGGCAAAAAAAATCCCCACCGGAGTGAGGATTTGTATTTAAACTAAGTCAGTTTAAATTTAGAAGTTAAATGTACCTTTAACTTCAGCAAGACTGAATTAAACGAAGGTGCTTTATCATCAAGCACAACTTAACTAAATCTACAGGCAAAAAAAATCCCCACATAAGTGAGGATTTCGTTTCAACAATAATCTTAACTAATAAGTTAGTTTAGATTAAAAGTTAAAAGTACCTTTAACTTCAGCAAGACCGTTATACGGTGCTTTATCACCTAACGCTTCTTCAATACGTAGAAGTTGGTTGTACTTAGCAACACGGTCAGAACGGCTTAAAGAACCCGTTTTGATTTGGCCAGCAGCAGTACCAACCGCTAGATCAGCAATAGTTGTATCTTCAGTTTCACCAGAACGATGAGAGATAACAGCAGTGAAACCAGCGGCTTTTGCCATTTTTATGGTTGCTAATGTTTCTGTTAGTGTACCGATTTGGTTAAGTTTGATTAAGATAGAGTTAGTAATACCTTCATCAATACCACGCTTAAAGATCTTAGGGTTTGTAACGAATAGATCATCACCCACTAATTGAATTTTATCACCAAGCAGTTCAGTTTGGTGCTTGAAACCAGCCCAATCAGACTCGTCAAGACCATCTTCGATAGAAACGATAGCAGGATAATCTTTAACAAGACCTTCAAGAAAGTAGTTGAACTCTTTAGCTGTGAATGTTTTACCTTCACCTTTAAGCTCATAGTTACCTGTTTCTTTGTTGTAAAACTCAGAAGCAGCACAATCCATCGCTAATGTTACGTCTTTACCTAATTCGTAACCTGCGTTTGCAACAGCAACTTTAATGGCAGCAAGTGCAGCAGCGTTAGACTCAAGGTTTGGCGCGAAACCACCTTCATCACCAACAGCCGTTGAGTGACCGTCTGCTTTAAGTACTTTAGCAAGACTATGGAAGATTTCAGCACCCATGCGTAAACCTTCACGGAAGTTTTTAGCGCCAACAGGTTGGATCATGAACTCTTGGATATCAACAGAGTTATCAGCATGCTCACCACCATTGATGATGTTCATCATTGGAAGAGGCATAGAGTAAACACCAGGAGTACCATTTAAGTCAGCAATGTGAGCATATAGAGGTACTTTCTTAGAGTTTGCAGCCGCTTTAGCCGCTGCTAGAGAAACAGCTAGAATTGCGTTTGCGCCAAATGTAGCTTTGTTTTCAGTACCGTCAAGGTCGATCATGATTTGATCAAGCTCTGCTTGTGCAAGTGCATCTTTACCTGCAAGTGCGTCAGCGATTGGGCCATTGATAGCGGCAACTGCTTTAAGTACACCTTTACCTAAGTAACGAGTTTTGTCACCGTCACGTAATTCTAATGCTTCACGTGAACCAGTAGAAGCACCTGATGGTGCAGCAGCCATACCGATAGAACCGTCTGCTAAATGAACTTCAGCTTCTACAGTTGGGTTACCACGTGAATCCATGATTTCACGACCAAGTACTTTTACGATATTAGACATAATGTTTCCTTTAGTATTTTAAAAATAAGTTTTCAATTTTTCTATTACATTTACTTACATTTTTTAGCAGATACAGACAAAAATTATCGAGACACTGCCTGTAACTTAATAACATCTTATTTGGTAAGTTTCTAACAAAAAACGATGTTCTGTCAACAAAAACTATTTAAATCGTCCTTGTTGATGATCTATCGCAGATTTTACAAAGCCTTTAAATAAAGGATGCCCATCACGCGGTGTTGAGGTAAATTCCGGATGGAACTGCACAGCCACAAACCAAGGGTGATCAGGCAGTTCAACAATTTCCACCAGTTTTTTATCTTCTGATAAACCCGTAATGGCTAATCCCGCTTTTTCAAGTATCGGTAAAAGGTTATTATTGACTTCATAACGATGACGATGACGCTCAAAAATTTCTTTTTCACCGTACATTTCAAAAACTTTAGAGCCCGCTTTTAGATGACATTTCTGAGCGCCGACACGCATTGTACCACCTAAGTCAGAGTTTTCAGTACGTTGTTCAACTTCACCAGATTTATCAATCCACTCAGTGATTAAACCAATAACAGGTTGCTCACATTGAGGTTCAAACTCTGTTGAGTGTGCATTTTTGAGCCCAGCTACATTACGTGCAAACTCAATTAATGCCACTTGCATGCCTAAACAGATGCCTAAATAAGGCACCTTGTGTTCACGTGCATATTTAGCGGCTAAAATTTTACCTTCAACACCACGAATACCAAATCCACCTGGGACTAAAATAGCATCAAGATCTTTCAAAATATCATCGCCTTTCACTTCAACATCTTGTGAATCGATATATTTTATGGTTACTTTTGCTGAGTTTTTAAGACCCGCGTGTTTAAGCGCTTCATTGACTGATTTATAAGCATCGGGTAGTTCAATATATTTACCCACCATGCCGATAACCACTTCACTGGAAGTATTTGCTTCCTCAGAAACAACTTGCTCCCACTCTTTGAGATCTGCTTCTGGGCAATCAAGACCAAAGCGTTGCACACAAATTTCATCTAATCCTTGCGCTTTTAGCAGTGCAGGAATTTTATAGATAGAATCTACATCACGTAATGAAATTACAGCTTTATCTTGAACATTACAAAATAGGGCGATTTTAGCGCGCTCATTAGCAGGAACAGCCACTTCACTACGACAGATAAGAATATCAGGTTGAATCCCTAAACTACGTAACTCTTTTACTGAGTGTTGTGTGGGCTTGGTTTTCACTTCACCAGCAGTTTTCAGATAAGGCAACAAGGTTAAATGTATAAACATGGCATTTTCACGACCTACTTTTAACCAGAGCTGACGAATTGCTTCGAGGAAAGGCTGTGATTCGATATCACCTACCGTGCCACCGAGTTCCACAATTGCCACTTGATGACCTTCACCACCGGCAACAATACGCTCTTGAATTTCGTTAGTGATATGCGGAATCACCTGAATCGTTGCACCAAGGTAATCACCACGACGCTCTTTGGCTAATACTTCAGAATAAACACGTCCTGTTGTAAAGTTATTACGTTTGGTCATCTTGGTGCGAATAAAACGCTCGTAGTGGCCTAAATCAAGATCCGTCTCTGCGCCATCATCGGTAACAAAAACTTCACCATGCTGCGTTGGGCTCATTGTGCCGGGGTCAACATTAATATATGGGTCAAGTTTTAAAATCGTTACATCAAGGCCACGCGCTTCTAAAATAGCAGCCAGCGAACCCGCTGCAATACCTTTACCCAGTGATGAAACAACACCACCCGTTACGAAAATATATTTTGTCGTCATAGTAACCCTGAAAATGTAAGATACAAAAGAAGCGCCATTTAATCGTTCAAAAACACAAACAACATCAGCTTATATAAGATAAGTGATGATTTCATGACAATTTTAAAACAGGAAGAAAATAGAGCATTTAGATGGGAATGCAGTATAGCAAAACCTCTCATTTTGGACAATCTTTTTAAAAAGATGTTGCAGTTTTTTAAGTTTATAATTTTTTAACCCAATTCCAAATATTTTCAAGTTCAGCCAAACTACACGCATTAATCTTTTTACCCTGTTTTAACACTTCAAGCTCCACCAGCCTAAAACGTTTTTCAAATTTCCTATTCGCTTGACGTAACACGGTTTCGGGATCAGCGTTTAAATGACGAACAAGGTTTACATTCGCAAACAGCAGATCACCCAACTCATCTTCAATACGCGCTTGTTTTTGCTGATCGGTTAAATCGGTACGTTTCACTTCGACTAAAACCTCATCTATCTCTTCGTGGATTTTAGCCACCACAGGCTCAAGTTCCGCCCAATCAAAACCCACATTGGCACAACGTTTTTGAATTTTATAAGCACGGTTTAGGGCAGGTAATGCCAGTGGAATATTATCGAGTACACTGTCAGGTTGCTTCATTAAATTGGCTTTTAAAAGACGCTCTTTTTGCTTCTCTTTCTCCCAATTAGCATGTATTGCTTGCTCGTTTTCAAATTCTGTTTGCGCAAAGACATGTGGATGACGACGCACTAACTTTTCATTGAGCGTTGCTAAAATATCAGAAAACTCAAAGAGTCCCTGCTCTTTGGCAATTTGTGCGTAAAACACCACTTGAAAAAGCAGGTCCCCCAACTCCCCTTTGAGATCAGAAAAATCTTGCAACTCAATGGCATCTGCCAACTCATAAACCTCTTCAATGGTATGTGGCACAACGGAAGCAAAGGTTTGTTTTTTGTCCCACGGACAGCCTGACTCGGGATCACGTAAACGGTGCATAATATTTAATAATGTATCTAAATGATTATCTTTTGTCATTATTCTCTCTTTTTTGTAGTTAATATATCAATAGACTTGATAATTAGGAAATACTTTATTAGAATAAACTAATAAAGTTAAACCTTAAAAAGGAACTATCATGCTCACTAAATATAATCAGCCACTTTCTGTTTTTATCAGCCTATTGTTTTCTCTCTTTTATAGCAATCAGCTTTTAGCCGATGCGCTATTTACGGTTAAAAACAGTCAAAAAGAGCAGGTGATCCAACTTGATGCCACCCTTGAAGCGATTAACAAAGCGACACTCTCTGCGCAAACCAGTGGGCGTATTGTTAAAATTAACTTTGACAGTAATGATTACGTAAACGAGGGCGAGGTATTACTTGAGATAACCAATAAAGAGCAAGGTGCAAAATTAGCAGCCAGTGAGGCTGACATTTTACGCGCAAAAGTGGCTTACAAAGAAGCACGTTTAACCTACGAACGTTATAAAAAGTTATTTCCTAAAGGGGCAATTTCTCAGGGCGACCTTGACCAAGCGGAAGCGGCCGCAAAAAGTAACCAACAGCAAATTAAAGCGGCAGAAGCGAATCTGATTCAAGCCAAAGAGTCATTAAATTACACCATCGTGCGCGCGCCTTTTTCTGGTGTAGTGACTGAGCGACATGTTGAAGTAGGTGAAACAATTAATCCCGGAGAGCCTCTATTTTCAGGGTTGTCGTTAGATAACTTACGCGCGGTTACCGCAATACCGCAACGCTACCTGATGGCACTGCGTGAAAATCCTGAATTTACTATTACCCTCAGTGACGGTAGTCAGTTATTTTCTGATCAAATCACCCTATTTAGTTATGCAGACCAACAAACACATACTTTTAAAGTGCGTATTGATCTGCCAAACAACGATAAATTGTTATTACCTGGCATGTGGGTAAAAGTCGCATTTATTAATGGCACTCGTCAAACAATCACCATCCCCACGAGCGCAGTATTAACCAACAATGAATTAACCGCGGTTTACCGTGATGTAAAAGGCAAAGCGGTATTAACACAAATTCGTTTAGGTAAAACACAAAATGGTTATATTGAAGTGTTAGCGGGCTTACAAGATGGCGATAAAATTAGCCTAGATGCTTATAAAACACGTCAAACGTTGGAGTTTAAATAATGTCAGATAAACTCGGTATTTCAGGCACTATAGCCAAATCATTTCAACACTCTGCCATCACCCCTTTGCTAGCGATTGTGGGTTTATTACTGGGTATCTTTGCCATTATTATTACCCCCAAAGAGGAAGAGCCACAAATAGATGTCACCTTTGCAGATATTTTCATCCCCTTTCCGGGCGCATCCCCCAAAGAGGTTGAGAACTTAATCACCATTCCGATGGAGCAGGTAATTTCAGAGATTAAAGGCATTGATATGACCTACTCATTTTCACAAAATGATGGGGCAATGATCATCGTTGTTTTTGACGTCGGCAAACAACGTAACGATGCCATTGTTAGCTTATATAACCAAATTTACTCCAACATGGACAAACTGCCACAAAATGCAGGCGTCGGACACCCGCTGATAAAACCACGCGCCATTGATGATGTGCCCGTCTCCTCGTTAACCTTATGGTCAAAAGACAGTTCCGTTACACCAGAGCAGTTAACACAGGTAGCACATGGCCTTGAGAGTGAGTTACAACAGGTTGATGGGACGCGTAATATTTTCACTGTTGGTGAACATCGACTAACAGTAAATGTGCGTATTGATCCCATTAAAATGAACAGTTTTGGGATCAGCTACAATCAGATTAATAATATATTAGTGAGTAATAACAGTAGCTCCCGCTCTGTCTCTTTAGTACAAAATAATCAACTGATTAAAATCAAAACAGGGCAATTTTTACAAAATATTAACCAGGTTAAAAACCTCATTGTTGCCATTAAAAACAATGCCCCAGTGTATTTAAAAGATGTCGCAGAGGTCAGTTTAGGCGCAGATATTTCCACCCAAAACGTAATGCATGGTGAAGCAGGCAAGCTTTATCCAGCGGTGACTATCGCGATTGCTAAACAACCCGGTAAAAATGCAGTAGATGTCACCAATGCCATAGCACAGCGTATTAATGAGCTTAAAAATGTGCTTATTCCTGACAATATCGAGGTGAGTATTTCACGTGATTACGGTGAAACGGCAAAAACAAAGTCTGATATGTTAATCACAAAGCTAATTTTTGCCACCAGCGGTGTCATTCTTTTAGTGTTTTTAACCATGGGCTGGCGTGAAGGCATTATTGTGGGGGTTGCAATCACCATCACGTTAACCATCACCCTCTTTGCATCATGGGCATACGGTTTTACCCTTAATCGCATCTCGCTATTTGCACTTATTTTCTCTATCGGCATTTTGGTGGACGATGCCATTGTGGTGGTAGAGAATATCCATCGACATATGAAAATGAGTGATAAGCCCCTTAAAGAGCTGATTCCGATAGCGGTCGATGAAGTAGGCGGACCCACCATTTTAGCCACCTTTACCGTTATTGCGGCACTCTTACCGATGGCATTTGTATCAGGCTTAATGGGTCCTTATATGAGTCCCATTCCTATTAATGCCAGTATGGGCATGCTTATCTCACTGACGGTTGCGTTCACACTATCACCTTGGTTAAGCTTGAAATTTTTAAAAAGACACACGCAAGACAAAAAAATAGATAAAAATAAAGACGATAATGCCTTTATGCAACGTCTGTTTACTCGTTTAATTGGGCCTTTTGTTCTCGGTGAAAAAGCCCGTTTACATCGCTACGGATTATTAGCGTCAATCGTTGTGCTGATCATACTGTCATTACTGCTTCCGTTTAATCAGTTAGTGGTCATGAAGATGTTACCTTTTGATAATAAATCAGAGTTCCAAATCACCGTTGATTTACCCGAAGGTAGCCCCGTTGAACAAACACAACGTTTGTTAGTTGAATTAAGCGAAGTGGTAAAAACGATTCCAGAGTTAAAAGATTTTCAACTTTATGCAGGCACAGCCGCACCAATTAACTTTAACGGCTTAATTCGCCATTATGATCTGCGCAACAGTGCTGAACTGGGTGATATTCAAGTCAACTTGGTGAATAAAAATTTCCGTGATCGTGATAGCCATGCCATTGCCAGCAGTGTTCGTTTTGAGCTACAAGCGATTGCCAAAGCCTATAACGCCAATGTAAAAGTAGTAGAAGTGCCACCCGGACCGCCAGTTTGGTCACCGATTGTTGCTGAAGTTTACGGCCCCAATGAAGCAATTCGTGAACAAACAGCTAAGCACTTATTAGCTATTTTTAATGATACCGATGATGTGGTTGATAGCGACATCATGCACCCAGAAGATCATGAAAAATGGTTAGTTGAGATAGATCGCGCTAAAGTTGCTCATTTATCACTGCCTTATGCAAGCATTGTGGATGCCATTGCAACATCAGTAGGGGGTAAAGATATCAATATCTTACACAGTGATAATCAAAAATACCCCATCCCTATTCGCCTACAATTAAAAGAGGGTGAAAAAGTTAATTTAGAGCAGATACTGAACTTGAAATTGGAAAGCCTAACGGGCGACCTTGTACCACTTTCAGAAGTGGTGAGCATCAAAAAAACCACGGTTAAAAAACCGATCATGCATAAAAACATGGTACCGATGATCATGATCACCGCCGATATGACTGGTGATCTCGATAGCCCCCTGTATGGCATGATGGATATCTCGCAAAATATGGCAGATAAAGGATTAGTCTTAAACCAGTACTTTATCAATCAACCCAAAGGCACCTCTGAAATTGCACTGTTATGGGATGGAGAGTGGAAAATTACCTATGAAACATTCCGAGACATGGGTATCGCTTATGCGTTTGGTATGATCCTGATTTACCTGTTAGTGGTTGCTCAGTTCAAATCTTATATTGTACCAATGATTATAATGGCGCCTATTCCACTCACTATTATTGGTGTATTACCGGGTCATGCACTATTAGAGCAACAGTTTACTGCTCCCTCAATGATAGGCATGATCGCATTGGCAGGTATCATTGTGCGTAACTCTATTTTACTGGTTGATTTTATTAATCATGAAACAGCGAGGGGAATGCCCTTCAAACAAGCGGTGATTCACTCTGGCGCAGTGCGTGCAAAACCAATTATTTTAACAGGACTTGCTGCCATGATAGGTGCATTTTTTATCTTGGATGATCCGATTTTTGGTGGGCTTGCAATCAGCCTTATCTTCGGTATTTTAATCTCAACCGTATTAACCTTGGTGGTTATTCCTGTACTGTATTACGCGTTTATGGCAAAGCGCTTTGAAAAAGAAACGTAAATAATAAAGTCGGGTCAGATCAAACTTACTGTGAGATTAATTAAGTTTGATCTGACCCGACTTTTTTTTCTTTTTAACTACGTACTAAATAATCACCTACACCAATCCATTTATAGGTAGTAAGCTCTTGTAAACCCATTGGCCCACGGGCATGTAGTTTCTGTGTTGAAACAGCAACTTCTGCGCCTAAACCAAATTGGCTACCATCGGTAAAACGGGTACTGGCATTGATATACACAGCGGCTGAGTCCACTGCATTGACAAACTGATTAGCAACGGTGAAATCGTTAGTTAATATACCATCCGAGTGCTGTGAGCTATGTGCGCGGATATGCGTTAATGCTTCACCCAAATCTGCAACGACTTTCACGCCAAGGTGCAGTGATAACCACTCACGGGAAAAATCGCCTTGCTGCGCAACGGTAGCATCGTCACCTAGAATGGCTTTCGCTTTTGGCTCTGCCACTAAGGTCACGCCTTGTGGTAATAGTTTAGCGGCTAGCTTTGGTAAAAATTCAGCTGCAATATCTGCTTGCACTAACAGTGTATCTAAGGAATTACACACCGATGGACGTTGCACTTTAGCATTTTCGATAATCGCTAATGCTTTCTCAACATCCACTGATTTTTCTGCAAACAGATGACAGATGCCAATACCACCAATGATCACGGGAATAGTACTGTTCTCTTTACAGAAGTTTTGTAGGCCAGAGTTGCCACGCGGGATGATCATATCAACATATTGATCCATTTTTAGTAGTTCACCCACTAAAGCACGATCGGTATTTTCAATGTATTGCACTGCTGTTCTTGGCAGACCAGAAGCTTCAAGGGCATCTTGAATCACTTTCACTAAAACAAGATTAGAATTAATGGTTTCTTTACCACCACGTAAAATACTGGCATTACCTGTTTTCAAACAAAGTGCTGCAATATCGATGGTTACATTAGGACGCGCTTCATAGATAACACCAATCACCCCCACTGGCACACGGCGCTTACACAGTTTTAAACCGCTCTCTAACAGTTTGCTATCAAACTCTTCACCCACAGGGTCACTCAAATTAATCACACTGCGTAGGTCGCCAATAATGCCTGCTAAACGGCTTTTATCGAGTAATAATCGATCTAATAGCGCGTCTGTTAATCCCGCTTTTTTACCCGCTTCAATGTCTTTTTTATTAGCATCAATGATCAGTTGTTCATTTGCTTCAAGTGCCAGCGCAATCGCTTCAAGTGCTGCATTTTTTTTTGTACTATCAGCAATGGCTAATTCATAACTTGCGGTTTGTGCTTGTTTTCCAATTTCTAATAAACTCATTATTTTCCCTCTAATCTTATATAGATAAACCTGTTTACAGCAACACTAAATCATCACGATGGATAACCACCGTGCCATGTTCAAACCCTAAAATAGTTTCTATTTGATCTGAATGCTGACCTTTGATTTTTTCGATATCAATACTTTTATAGCGCACCACACCGCGCGCAATTTCATTACCCGCTTGATTGCAGATAAGTACCACATAACCCCGTAAAAAAGTCTCTTCGGTGGTGATAATCCCTTTTGCAAGTAAACTGCTACCCGATGTGATTAATGCTTGCTCTGCCCCTTGATCAACAATAATTTTCCCTGCAATACGAGAGCCCGCAAATATCCAATTTTTACGCGCTTCCAAACGGCTATTTTTAGAGACAAAACGTGTGCCCACGGGTTTATTATCAACCGCTTCTAAAATAACATTTTTTTTATGCCCAGAAGCGATAACCACTTCAATACCGGCACGATGTGCAACCGTTGCAGACTCTATTTTAGTGGCCATGCCTCCCGTGCCAAGACCGCCGACACTACCGCCAGCAAGCGCATGAATTTCATCGGTAATTTCAGCTATTTCTGGGATCAATTTTGCATCAGGGTTATTACGTGGATCTTCAGTGAATAGACCCGCTTGATCAGTTAATAACAACAAAAGATCTGCATCTGCTAATAATCCCACTAATGCAGAAAGGTTGTCGTTGTCTCCCACTTTTATTTCGCTGGTTGCCACCGCATCATTTTCATTAATTAATGGAATAATACGATGATGTAACAATGTATTTAGCGTATCACGCGCATTTAAAAAACGTACTTTATCATCAAGATCTGCACGGGTTAATAACATCTGACCGACATATAAGCCATAAATTTTAAACAGGGTTTCCCATACACGCACTAATTTGCCTTGACCCACAGCCGCTAACATCTGTTTATTCGCAATCGTAGGGGCAATATCGGGCATATTAAGGTGCTCTTTTCCGGCGGCAATTGCACCCGATGTCACCACCACAATATTGTGCCCTTGCTTATGTAATACTGCACATTGACGCACAATTTCAACCATATGCGCACGATCGAGTTTTGCCGTACCACTAGTAAGTACACTTGTACCTAGTTTTACAACAATGGTTTTTCTTTTAGTATTTTTTCTAATATTGATTTTCATAGCAGAATCATTTTCTTAAAAGCAAAAAAAACAGCAAGGGCAAAAGCCGTTGCTGTTTTAGTATACCATTATTGATAGTTAGGTTTAAGCTTCTGTTAACGCAACCTCTAGTGGCGCGAGACAAAAACCAGTTTGCGTTTCGATAAGTGATTTCAAACGTTCAATAAAAAGCTCGAAAGAATCATCAAGTTGCTTTTGATCTTTCTTTTTAATCTTGCAAACAACCCAATTACCTTCAAGGTTATATTTACCATCATAACGCTCATAATCAAAACCGTTTTCATTACGTGTTACCACTAACCACCAGCCATAAAACTCACGGTTTTCAGGCTCTTTTTCAGCATCAAGACAAATTTCTAAACAGTCAAAAAAGAAAGAACTTTCAGTTGATTGTAACTTTCTAAAATAGGGACCTAAATCGGTGAAAAGCTTAAATAGACGCCCTCGAGATGGAGATAATGGTAGCGTTGCTGTCATAATGACCTGTTCCTAAAAGAGAAAGTAAAGATGTAATCTACCACTCACTCCGCAAGATGTCTTGTTAACCACTGGGCAGAATAACTCAAAGAGTTTAAGTATGATTCAAAAATGGGAGCTTTATCAATAATACGCGCCTCACCTTGATAACTTGCACGGGCAATTAATTTAAGATCGGATTCATCACACATCACATCATCTTTATGTCCGATGCTCAATAATGGCGTTTCGATACGCCTGCGATGTAGAAGACCCTGCTTAATCAGCGAAAAAGGCACACAGTGTTGATAGAGAATATCGGTATCAGAGTGGCTGACTTGCATACGTGACGCCATGCAGTCTAATAACATCGGGGGTAACTTTTTAAAATTGTCTAACTTATCAAATATTGTCCCCACGGCAGCGCCAACAGCAACCACCGATTTCACTGCTTTTGGCTCTAAAAAAGCTAAGCGGGTGGCGATATTCCCCCCGAAACGCATGCCCATTAAGGCAATACGACCATGGTCAACCCAAGGCACCTCTTTGAGATAATGAATAATCGCTTGATGCAAGTTGGAAGAGTCTTGTTCCAGTTGAATTTGTGAGGAGTGGCCAATACCCGGTAGGTCAACGGTTAACATTGCAATGCCCGCAGGGGCAAGATCTTTTTCAAACAGCGGTAATAACTCACACTGCAAGGTATCAAGTCCTCCACTGACAATCACCACCGGATGAATGCAATCGGTATGAGGCAGGTGCAGGTAACAACTGATCTGCTTACCTTTAAAAGGAACTTTTATCTCTTTAAGCACGGCATCACTGTTATGTTTAAATGCCTCACGGTAATTACTAAATGCGAGTACCTGCGCTTGTATGCTTAATTCATCACCTTTAAGATGCGGATAGCTAGCGATGCTATAGAGTTGCGATGCACTGTAATAGGCCTCTTTTGCTAACAGATCAAGCCCTTGTTTGGAAAATTCATTACCTTTCTTCTGATAGCTCATCCCCTTTTGTGTCCACTCATAACTCCAGTTACCAGAACGAAAACCAATCACAGTATCTAAGATATCTTCATTGCTACGTTTATTTTTTGATGCACTAATGTGCGAAAGCACCTCATAACAATCGAGCAGTTCCACCCCTTGCCATGCCCATAACATAAACTTTAACAGGCGATACCAACCATCTTGGGATTCGCCCTCCATAATAACATTATGCAATTTATGGTTTTTTTTCGAACCAGAATTAGCGATAATTGTGGAAGTCTCTTGTACATTAAGCTTTTGAGAAAATAATTTTTCAGATAAGTTTTCAGACATAAATATTCATCATAAATAAAATAGGGAAAAAGATGATACAGATTACCGACAATGCCCAAGAACAGCAATTATTGCCACTGTTTCGTTTAGGCTTTCGTCCATTTTTTTTAGCTGGCGCACTGTTTGCCATTGTTAGTATGGTTTTATGGGGCATGTTACTTTCAGGAAAAATAACATTAGCTTCACAACTCCCAAGCACACAATGGCATGCTCATGAAATGTTATTTGGCTTTGCGGGCGCCATTATTTTAGGCTTCTTGCTGACCGCCGTGCAAAACTGGACAGGTTATCCTGGGCTCAAAGGTAAAAAATTAGCACTGCTCTTTACCTTGTGGTTACTCGCGCGTTTTGCCATGTTTCTGCTACCACCGGATATTTTCTGGTTAACCATGATCTTGGAGCTAAGCTGGATGCCACTGGCAGCCCTCGTTTTAGCACAAGCGGTATTTCACGCCAAGCAATGGCGCAACCTATTTTTCGTGCCACTACTCTTAGTGATGACCCTACTCAACGCCGTTAGTTTGATTGGTTTTCAACGTTACGATTACATCATGTCGCAACACGCAATTTGGAGCATGCTGTTTTTAGTGTTCTTTATTATTGCCATGATGGGTGGACGTGTTATCCCATTTTTCACCTCAAAAGGGACAGGCACAGAAAAAGTTCAAGCAATTCAAGCCTTAGAGTATTTAGCACTTGTACCGCTTCTTTTGCTGGCTATATTTACTTGGTTTCCAAGTTTATCGATTGTTTCAGGTCTATTAGCTCTGCTTGCTGGGGTTGCTAATTTAATACGTGTTATCCGCTGGAAACCCGTATTAACATTGCCTGTGCCACTGCTTTGGTCACTGCATCTAAGTTACCTACTGCTTTCAACAGGTTTACTGTTTTATGCCTTAGCCCTGTTTGTACCCAGCTTTAATGCCACCACTATGATTCATCTCACCGCGATTTCTGGGTTTGGCGGGGTAATTTTAGCGATGATAAGCCGTGTCTCTTTAGGCCACACAGGTCGCCCTCTCATTGCATCAAAATGGATGAGTATTGCCTTTGCTGCCACGGCACTTTCAGGCTTAGTACGCATGATTTTTCCTTTTTTGATGCCCGACTTAATCTTAATGGCATACTGGATAAGCATCCTTTTCTGGTGTTGTGCGTTTAGTTTGTTTGTACTATTTTATGCAAAGATGCTGCTTTCAGCACGACTTGATAAACGACCGGGTTAACAAGTCGTACTGTTTTAAGATGGTTTTTTGCTATGAGCAAGACCAAAAGCAATTAACCACGAAGGCACGAAGGAAGAGGAAGTTAAATTTTTTTTTTTTTTGGACGTGAAACTTTAGTTTCGCCTTTACTATCGGCTACAGGCGCAACTAAAGCAGCACTTCCTAATCATGATAAGTGGCTTCGTGGTGAGTTGTTTGTAAGTGCAAGTTAACCATTACCGTTCACTTGGAATCGGGACTTCAGTCCTGCGCTTTTGGTTTTGAACTGTTAAAAATAGGCAGGACTGAAGTCCCACTGGCAACAAGGCAAAGCAATTAACCACGAAGGAAGTGATCACAAAGTAAAAGCCTCTTTATAACAAAATGGACACTATATTGTCCATTATGAGAGGGAAACAGGCTAAATAGACACTATACGGTCTATTTAATCAAAGGTTTGCTTGCGGTAGATGATTCTGTCGTTACCACGGAATAAGCCAAACTGAATTTGTCCTGAAATATAATGTGCAACACTGTTGCTTAAGCAATTTGCCCCCTTACATTTAACCTTGTTTGTCTCGTCTAATAACCAAGGTGCTATAGACTGATATTCAACGTAATAGGTTGCTTTTCCTCTGACACCATTTTTCTTGTCATCATCATCTACTGGCGCAGAAAAGTTCAAATAACCGAGACCTTCTTGTAATACTGTATTGTCACCTGCAATTGAAATAGTTGTTATGCCCGTTTTTCCTGCATTAGAGATAGTTATCTTTTTATTAACCCTCGCTGGATCAGTGGCTATTTGTGGAAAATTAAGCGGAGTACAGCTATCTCTTTTAAAAACAGAGAAACCATTGCCATCAAAATAGGTCGCTTTAATGGGTGCACGTAGTGAAGTGTATTCACTGCCGTGCCCGTTTTCCGCTTTTAAACGCCCATAAGCAAAATCGCCAAAACTTTGTAATTTGTCAGGGTCAGGATCAATTAATAGGCAGCCATCTCCAGTACCACACACAGTAACGGCATCTGTTTGTAACTTTTCACCATCGCTACCCACTAAGTGAATAAAGTACTCTAGTTGATTATCGCTACCATCGGGCATCACCTCAAAAAATGGCCCATCAATGGATGATGCTTTCATTAATCCCATCTGTAAGTTAGTGACAAAATAGTTACCATCAGCCCAATTTTCTTCATCGTAATAAGTCAGCGGTGTTAATCTACTGCTCAAATCACTGCCTTTTTTACTAAATAACTTATCCAAAAATTGATTGTTATTAGCAACGGGATATCCTCTACTGTGATCATAGTTTTCTGTTCTTGATGAGGGTTCACCATCATTAACTTGTGCCAACGCATGCAAGGTATAATTAATGGTTAAGTCAGGTTTTAAGATTGATGGTTCTTGATAGAAGTAGGTAAAGTTAGAGGACGTACAACCTGCATCATAAGAGTAATCACTATAAGTCAGATAATCTGGGTAGAAATGACCTAACTCTTTAATCGGATCAACATCAACATTGTTACCTGTAATAAGGTAATTCTCATTTTCAAGTTGTAGACCAACCATACCAACCTCACTATAAGCAAGATCTTGATAGGTAAATTTACCTGCGGTTAGTAAAACAGTTAAAGAGTTTTCATAATCTAATGTACCGAGTAAATAATCGCTAATCGCCGAGGGAGTAAGTGTGGCATTATGGCTAAAACTTGGTACGATTTTATAAACGTCATCAGCTACTGACGGGCAATTAGTTGCAACACCTGAAGCTGTGCAGTCAATAATAGCCTTGGCTGTCAAATCAAAAGTATCTACTTGCAGATCGTTGCGATCAGGCACACTAGCACGAATAAATGCGCCACTGCTTTTAGGTCTATTCGTTTCAAGATTTCGTGGCTGCTCTGTTATATCATCAATCACTAGTTTTAAGGGGTTAACAATCAGATCAGCTTGACCAATAATAGCGCTGTTTCCTGTATCTTTAACATGAATTTCTATTGCCCCCGCATCAGGGTAGTTAGCCTTCACCTTCGCGATACCACCAACAAAAGTGACGGCGATCTCTGTTGTATTAGTATCTGCTTTGCCTATCGGTTGTAATAGGAGTGGTGCAGATTCAATGTACACCGATGTACTCGCAACCTCTGCAGCAACAGGATTGACATACTGAGACCAAAATGCGATTTTTTCTGGGTTATAAGCCTCACAAAGTCTGGTCTCTTCATTCTCTTTTACGGCGCTTAATGTCAAAGAGAAAGGTTTGTTAGCGGTATTGATGCAATAACCGTTAACCCTTTTAACACAGCTTAATTCCGTTTTAATCAGTGAAGTATGAAAAGAGATAGGTTTTAGATCTGAAGCTAGCGCACCCTGTGACATCAGCACTGAAACATCTGTTGCTGAGCGAATAGCCAACAGTAACGCTATCTGGCCTTTTTCACGGCCATCAAATGTATAAGTTGCAATACCATCATTAGCAGTCAAATTATCTAATCGCTTATTATCACTGACCATGCTCCAATCGCCAATGGTATCACCGACTGTAGGTGCTAATGTAGAAGTCGCAGTAAGATTAACAACCCCCACATAATCGCGATTAGGATCGCCATTGCTTTTTAATACTTTTAATGTAACAGGGTGAGGCTCACAGGTTAATGCGTTAGGCTGGGTGATAATAACAAATTGGTTGTCGTCAACAGGAGGAGCACCACACATGCGTACATCATAAACTTTCGAGTTTCCTCGAATCTTTAAATTACTCGAAGCTGTTTGACCATTAATGATAATATTGTTATCTAAAGTAAGATCTCCATTAATATAGATAGAAGCGTTGATACTACTTCTACTGTTAAAACTAGCCTCTCCATTTGCGGTAAAATAAAACTTACCAGAGCCACTATCAATTTCACCTTGTAAATTAAGAGGATTCCCATAAGCCCCTTGCTGAATAAAAAACATTACATTTCCCGATCCTATCACCTCTAACTTACTACCTCCATTTAGCGTAAGCTCTCGAATTGCATAAACACCTTCCTCTAAGCGAATGGTGCTCCCACCTTGAGCAGTCAAACGATCAATTTGATACATTTCATCCTGTGCAAAGTTTTTCCTCAAAAAAGTAATGGTTGATCCCTGACCAGCTGTAACATCTTTATACGTAGTTTGACTATATTCACCACTCCCACCAATAGTAATACTTTCACCCTGCCACAGCGCAATACTATCCCCCGAAATATTAGGTATAAAAAAAGAACTCAGAATTTTTGAAGAGGGTATTTTAATCTGACACTTTGCACCATTCCCACAACTATTATTATGAAGGTCTCCGCCACTTTCCCCCTCTTCAGAATAAAAAGAAAAACGATTTGTGAGCGAATTTAATATTTGTGTATCATTCTGCATGTAAATATTTCCACGCGAGTTAAAACTCTGCACCGCATCAGGGAAAATATCGTTACACTCTTCGATCAACTCATCGACAGGGAGATCTATTGGCACAGAACCAGAGGGTGGAGCAACAGGATCTCCATATTCACAGGTTTTTCCCACAACATCACTGTTATGATTTCGTTCAATAACACCACTTTGACTGTACACATTCCCATTAATAATAGCATTATTATTTAAATAAACATCTCCAACCGAATAAATATTACCGTTATACCTTGCATTTACATTTAATGAGACTCGTCCTGTAACATATATATCTTCACGTCCACTATTAGGCTTAATACTATTTTTTGAAACAAATAAATTACCTTCGTACAGTTTATAGTTGCTTACATCGGGAGGATTAGCACAATAGTTTTCTGCACTGGGAATCACAGATGTACAGCTATCTCCGAATATTCTTGAAAATAACCCCAAGAAAATACTGCTTTCCGCATAAACAGAACCATCTACAGAGCTAAACCAGCCAAGAGTAACATTTCCTGTTGCATAAATATTACCCGTAAAAGTATAAAACCAAGGAATAAAAACATCCCCTTTAACGTAAATACCTGGCGAAGAAAAATTAGGTTTTCCATTGAGATTATAATTCCCCTCAATCACTTGGTAATCAGCTAAATTAGCAGGAGCTTCACAGACAGCTTGTACATTGACTGAAAAAAAAAGTAGGAAAAATAAAGAGGTAACAAATAATTGCTTCATAAACTCACCGCCTCAATGCTGATTTGACGACGGGTAATGGTTTGTGCATTTTCACACACTGCGGTGCTGACTACTTTGTAACGAGTGGGTAGACTGGCGGAATTAATAGGTGCGATCGTGGAGCATAAAACAGTAGCATTACAACCGTGAAAACCAACCTCATTGGCTGGTAATGTTGCATTTGCAACTACATTGCTACAACTTGGAACGGTAGCAGAAGCACCAGCTGGAATAAGTGGGAAAAGCTCTGTCAGTGCAATCTCACTCGCAGAATAAGCACTCAGATAAGCGCGGGCAGCGTAGACTTCATAACTGGTGCCTTTGGCACTATCACGTTGTAGCGACATTAATGCGGCGCCTATCAATGAGATAATGATGATCACAAAAATGGCCAATACAATCGCACTGCCTTGTTGTTTTGATAAAGGTGCTTTATAAAACACTGCGTTATGGGACATTGTTAACATGTAATGTTTGCTCAATGGGTACATCCTGTCCATCAAAGTTAAGCATAAAAGTTACTTTAGCGAGACCATTACGCTGTAGCGTTGGCTTTGCCACTTCAAAACTGCCTTTGATATTATTTGCCATCAAGCTACTACTTGAACTTGATGAGGTACAACTATCAGCTAATCTCAGTTCGTCAGCAGCGTTAAAATAGTAGCTTTTTGAGCGATTAATAATATAGAGACGCTTACTGGGCGAGTTAAGAGGGAAACTCGCAGCGCCTATAAATGTTATCTGCTCACCAGTAACATTATCAATAAAGTGTGCTTTAGTTGAACTCAATTCACTCTCCATTAACAGATAAACCACCGCTTTATCACCCGTTGAAAAAGTATAATTTTCTATTGTTGCAATAGTGCCACTGCTTTTGCTCAGCGGCGCTATCGGAAAGTCATAACCATAAATGGTACTTTCTTTTATCGGGGTAAAGGTTAAACATTGGTTATTATTGGAAACGATGAAACTATTTGGTAGTGCATTTAAAATATCTCGGCGCAAACGCTCCATCACAAAACGGGTGCTGTTAAGCTCTTTATCACGCTCGCTAATATCTGTGTAGATACTCACCCCTGTGGCGATATAACTGCTGGTGGCAATGCTAATCGCCGCTAACACTATAATGACAATGACTAGCTCAATGAGGGTAAACCCTTGCTGTTTTAGGCGCATTAATAGTTTCCTTTTAAGGCACTAAAACGAATTTTCTCACCACTTGGGGTTTTGATAATGACGGCTATTTTTTTACTGATATTGGCAGTCACACTCACAACCTCTATTTTTACCGCGTAGTTATTGTATTGAGGAGGTAAATCACCCCCTAAGACATCACCATAACTCACCGCAGACTCAAAACCATCGGTAATAAAATCATCAACGTCATTGAAGTTTTGATGCCCACCATCCCTTTCTGCAATACTATCTGTCCCAGTCCCAGACGAACAATCTGTTTCGGAGGCATTAGAAAACCACACCTCACCACAACGGTATAACCCACCATTATGATCAGAGTTTTCATCATAAGCGCGTGATAGGATATCTTGCATAATACTTTGTCCAAGCTGTGACGCGCGCAAGCGATATAGCGGCTCTAGGGCATCTTTGCTTTGAGAAATCAGCATGGTATTCATGATCATCATCGCAATCGCTAAAACCACGATGCCCACCACTAATTCAACCAAGGTAAAACCACGTTTATTAAGGTGCATGGATAAAACCCTCTGATTCGATTTTGATAGAGAGATCATTATCACCTGTTACTGAAATAGGGCTACTTCCAGCAATTAATTTACCTTGTAGATCGAAACGGTAATTAACGGCTCCAAGCATACCTGTCGGGAATTTGACACGTCCAAACTCATTATAACTGTCTGTAATACAAACATCTGACGCAGACAATGCACTATCGCGACAACTACCGCCTGTTTGAGCGGTATGTTCATTATAAAAACAACTATTTTTCACCACTAACCAATAACAGGCGTTATCGGTATCCGTGCCAGTCGGGTCGGCATTCATGCCTTGCAATTGCACTAAACGTAAACGGGCGATCAGCTGGTCACGCACGGTGTAATCTTCAAATCCAGAGCGACTAGAAAACTTAGGAATCGCAACCGCAGATAAAACGCCAAGTACAATGATAACAATCACTAACTCAATTAGTGTAAAACCTTGCGTAGCATGTTTATGCAATAAGCGCATTGCAAGCTCTCCTTTAATAAGAGATAAGTAACTAATTATAAGAAATGTTTCATTTTTTTTCGAGGAGTATTATTAGTATTTGTTAGGAAGTTAAAATAAAAAATCCCGCATTAAAGCGGGATTATTAATAAGTGCTAATAGTTAAAATTAACAGCCAGACTCATCAAATGTAATTTCAGGACGATTTTCAGCATCAGCAGCCTCAACATATTGCGCATTACAACCCGTACCATCAGTTGCCAAACCAGCTGATGTACCTGCAATAATAATAGTACCAGTACCAGACATGACCCAATCTTCAGTGGAAAGTCCCGCTGCTTCACGTAGGGCAGTCACTGAACCTTCTGGATAACCAAAGGCAATAATAACGCCGTTAGCTTCTGTAGTACCATCATCTAACTTTTCAGTACCATCTATCGCAGAGCGAGAATAAGTCAATGTCGCAGCACCTTCCAATGCTCCTTTGACCCCTTTAATAGCTGACGCACGTGCATCACCTTGTAAATCTACAAATTTTGGCAAAGCAGTCGCTGCTAAAATACCTAAAATGATAATAACGATAACTAATTCAATTAATGTAAAACCTGACTGTTTTTTCATGTGTAAATCCTTTTTTTATAAACTTATTTTTTATAGATAAGCAGACCATATACCAAATTTAGGGCATTGCGAATTAAATTTTATTTTAAGCGAATAAAATGCGATCTAAATTATGAATTGTATAAATTTACGACACATTAGCATTAACTAAAGTAAAAACAAAGGAACGTGATCAAAATTACATCAAGTTCTCTGACAAAACCAGCTCACATTATGAGCCTAAAAACATCACTTTAAGCAAAACAAACAAGGCAAATTATTGCCTAAATAGTATTAAGAAGCGGCTTCAAAATTACTTGCGCTTTTGTTTTCAAAATAACCCGTCATTTCAGGCTTTTTAAAAACAATTTAGTGCAAGTTATTGTGTAACGATTCCTAACTAGGTACCCTGCTCGTCCGCTTTTGCAAATGCATAAGCACAATACAGATAAAATCATCGATAAGATCAACGGGTAAGTTGATTTTTACAAAGGAATATTTATGAAACGAGAACAATGGGGATCCCGCGCGGGGTTTATCCTTGCTGCTGTAGGTTCAGCAATTGGGTTAGGGAATATTTGGCGTTTCCCTTATATGGCTTATGAAAATGGTGGAGGTGCATTTTTCATTCCTTACCTGTTTGCGATGTTAACAGCGGGTATTCCATTTATGATCATGGAATTTGGTATGGGTCATAAATACCGAGGTTCAGCACCACGTGTATTTGCGCGTTTAAACAGTCAATTTGAGTGGCTAGGTTGGTTCCAAGTAATGTTAGCCGCCATTATTGCCGTTTATTATGTGGCGGTCATCGGTTGGGCTATCTCCTACTTTAGCATGTCCTTCACGCAAAGCTGGGGCACCGATACCAACGCTTTCTTCTTTGATGAATTTCTGCAGTTAGGCAGTGATAATAGTCCCACTGTATTAGGCTCTATTCAGTTACACATTGCGATTCCAATGGCCATTGCATGGCTCATCACCTTTGCTGCTATTTTTACCGGTGTGAAAGGCGGTATTGAGCGCGCCAGTAAAATCATGATGCCTCTGCTGTTTATCATGGTGCTGGCTTTGATTGCACGTATGGTTACGCTACCCGGTGCATTAGATGGATTGAACTACCTGTTTCAACCTGATTTTAGTAAAATAACCGATCTGAAAGTATGGTCGGCAGCTTACGGTCAAATATTCTTCACATTGAGTGTGGGTTTTGCCATTATGCTGGCTTATTCGAGTTACCTACCTGAAAAATCAGATATCACCAATAACGCGTTTATGACAGTACTGATAAACTGTGGTTTTTCGATTGTTGCGGGTATCATGATTTTTGCTATTTTAGGCAACATGGCACATGAACAAGGGAAACCTTTAACGGAGGTTGTTACTTCGGGTGTAGGTCTTGCTTTTGTGACTATCCCCTCTGCCATTAACTTACTACCAGCGCCTTATATTTTAGGCCCTGTGTTCTTCTTTGCATTAGTGATTGCAGGCCTTAGCTCGCATATCTCTATTATTGAGGCGGTGACCTCTGCCTTTATTGATAAGTTAAACCTCTCTCGTAAAGTAGCAGCCTCATGGATTTGTGGCATCGGCTTTGTGGTTTCAATGGCATTTGCAACTAACGGTGGTTTATTACTACTGGATCTGGTTGATTACTTTATGAATAACATTGCGCTATTAACAAGCTGTCTGATTGAATTGTTTATCATGGGTTGGATCATTAAATTGTCTGATATCCATAAACATGTCAATACAGTTTCAGAGTTCACAATTGGTAATTGGTTTGAAATCTGCTTACGCTTTATCAGCCCACTTTTCCTATTGGTTATTTTAGGAACCAATATCTACACCACACTAACAGAGGGTTACGGTGGTTATACACAATCTGACCTGATGTTATTAGGTTGGGGATTAGTTGGTGCAATGTTTGTTGTTGCGATTGTTATTAACAAAGCAAGTAAAAACAGTTTTTCACAGGAGAGTTAAGATGACAACAGGCGCAATTATTATGATGGTTCTTGGTTTAGGCATCACTTGGGGAGGCGCTGCCTTCTGTATTCGCAAAGCGATGAAGAGTGAAGCTAAAACTAAAGCTAAATAGTTAAATAAGATGAGTTCAGCCTCGGCGGTTCTCATCTTCTCCCCACCTTATAAACAATCTATTTAAAAGCAACGCAATAGTGGTTAATTTCTATTGAGCTTATAAATCAGAAGAAACATCACCACAAAGTAAAATCAAAAACGATTATTACTTTCTTCCTTTTTCTTCGTGGTCAATTGCTTTTGGTCTTGGTCATTACATTTACCAAAGGCGCAGCTAAAGCAGCACCTCCAAAAAATAAAAACTGATTATTGTTTTCTTCCTCTTCCTTCGTGGTTAAATGCTTTTAAACTTAAAATAAGAAGTTAAATAGAGAGAGGTTGCGCGGTTGAAAATAACGAGCCTTGACCTGCAAAAACGCCCAATTTAACTAAACACTTCCACTCTTCACTATTTTCAATGCCCACTGCGATCACGCTTGCAGAGCTATTTAAGCAGCTTGCCATTAAACTTTGCACCGCAGTTTGATTGGTTTTCCGCAGGTTAATATCACGCACCAATCCGGGATGAAGTTTTAAATAATCGATAGAGAAATCAAGAATATAACTGGTGTTAACCACTGATTTCCCAACATTATCAATGGCTATTTTACAGCCCACTTTTTGTAATGATATGAGCGCATTGCGCAGAGGAAAATAGTGTTCCACCAATAAATGTTCAGAAACCTCCACTACCAAGTTATGACGCAATGTGCGCGATAATTGCATCAACTCATAGATAAACCACTGCATTCTTGCTTTATCCATTAAAATGGCGCTACTTAAGTTCACCGCAATCGGGGTGCTTGTTTCACCACGTAGCACTAATAACGCTAAGATTTTCTCCAGCATCAACAAGTCAAAGCGCGCTTGTAAACCACACTTCTCCGCCATTGGCAGAAAAACACCCGCAGCAATTATTTCATCATCATAACCAATAATACGGGGCCACAGTTCTGAATACAGTTCTGTCATGCCATCTCGTAACATAAGGCGCTGACGATAAAGTAATAGACGATCTTTTTCTAAAATCGATTCTAGTAGCGTACGCCACCTGACCGTTCCTTTAAGTAAACTGATTTGTTTCGTCTCTTGATCAGCTAAAAACCATCCACTTAACTTCTGATGTTTGGCAACCAACTGCGCACGGCTCATGTCATCCATAATCACTAAGGTTTTTTCACCGTAATAAAAATGTACGACACCAATATGAAAAAACTCTTCAATTGGAAAGGTGTCAGGAAGTTGCAGTTGCAAAAGCAATTTTGTGAGTTGTTTAGCGGCAACCTCACTCTCCTCATAAGACATCTGTGGAATAAGCAGCACAAATTCAGATTTTGCAACACGCCCATAAAAGGGTTCTTGATAACGTGTAGAAAATTCGCTGATAAGCTCGGTTATCTGTAATAACAAAGCATGACGCTTAGTTTTACCAAAACTTTCTTGTACTGCCTCTAACTCAGAGAACTTAATCTGCAATAATGTACTTGATAAAACCACTGCATCGGCAGCAATCGCGTCTAACTGATTATCAAACGCCAAACGATTAGCGATACCCGTGGTTTCATCTAAGAATGCCTGACCGCGGATATGTGCATCAAAATAACTGCGCTCTTTTTTGCTCTCATCAAGCTGTAAGCTGAGCATATCTAATGCTTTACTGGCTGATTTAGGCCACTCCCCATGCATTGCAAAACGCGCGGTAGGGTTATTTTGTAGGATATATTTAGCACGCAACTCTAATAATTCAGCCCCTCTAAACTGTTTTTTTATCCAACGAAGTGAAAAGGCTAATAACAGTAAACTAAATACGATGGCAGAGCCGACTCCCCAGAGTGGTCCAATCGAAAAGGTCAACGCTTGATAAGGTTGACGGGTATGTATAATCAGTAAGGTATTAGGGTAACGCGCCAGTGTATACTGATAACGTAAAAGCAGATCATTGGGAAAAAACTCACGACTTTCATAATAGTTTTGAAACAACACTTTATCTTTACGTTTTACCTGTAGACGCACAATACCAGAAGCATCTAAGAGATCGGGTAACCAAACATCAAACGCCTCTTTATCAACATGTTTATCAAGCTGCCGTTCAATCACCTGCACAACGCCATCAATACGATGATGATGAAATTTCAAAGAGAGAGAGCGCAAACTAAATAATCCACCCACTAAAATAAGTGCGATACACGTTAATACCACCGTTGTAGTGATAAAAGTAAATTTATCCGTAAATTTCATTTAATCCTTTCGTGCCTTAATAAATTTGTATACAAAAGTGTACACTACCACGAACGAGAAAAAGTCAAAAACAGGAATGGTCAATGTCAGTCACAAATACAACATATTCAAACCCAAGTAAGCTATTACAGCGTAATGAAACCCTCTTTGAAGGTAAAAATATTTTAGTCGCGGGCAATATGGAGGATGATTATCTATTACATTTGCAATCTCTGGCAAATTCAAGCACCTTTTGTTTTAGTGATTATCGCTATTTTAGTGCGCTAGAGAATAAACTAACGGCATCAACGACACTATTTACTGATAATTACCAAGGTGAACAACAGTTTGATCTGTTACTTATTTTTATTCCCAAAGCAAAGCAAGAAATACAATATCTACTCGCAAACCTTACTCCACACCTTAAAGAAAATGCCGACATCATTTTAGTGGGCGAAAAAAAATGTGGTATTAAAAGCACAGGGTCGTTATTAGAAATATACAGTGACAACATTAACAATATTGATTCAGCACGCCATTGTTCTCTTTTATATTGCCAATTAAACAAAACGGTTAGCCCTTTTAAACAGAATGATTGGGTTAAAACTTACGCGATTAAAGTTGATGATATCGAGTTACAAATATGCTCACTGCCGGGTGTGTTTAGCCACGGAGAATTAGACAAAGGCACTGAGCTTTTATTGCAAAACTTACCCCAAAAACTCAAAGGTTCTTTACTTGATTTTGGCTGTGGGGCGGGGGTAATGGGCTGTTATATTCAAAAACGTTTTCCTGAGCTTGAGATAGATATGGTTGATATAAATGCCTATGCTTTAGCCAGCGCAAAATTATCGCTGATAAAGAATAAACTTAACGCTAATGTTTTTGCTTCTAATGTATTTTCACAGATAGAAAAGAAATATAATACCCTACTTTCTAACCCGCCTTTTCATTCGGGCAAAAAAACCAACTACATTGCGGCAGAAACATTCATTAATCAGTCTCCTAGTCACCTAAAAAGAGGGGGCACACTGTCAATTGTCGCCAATAAATTCCTCCGATATGAGCCACTACTAACAGAAAGTTATACAAATCTCACTATTTCTCAACAAAACAACAAGTTTAAAGTGCTGACCTGCCTCAATAAATAATCAAATAGTTACTGTTCTTCACTTCTATTTTTTTATCTTTTTTGGTACTGTCTCTTCAACCTTATATTGCTTCACATAGATTAAGTTGCAAACACTATTTATTACACTTATTTCCCTTTAATCTGGAGACATTTATGTCTGGCATTCTTGCTATGATTCTTGCTGGAGGTGAAGGCTCACGTCTTTACCCATTAACCTCAACAAGAACAAAACCTGCAGTACCTTTTGGTGGTAACTACCGCCTTGTTGATTTTGCATTAAACAATTTTGTCAATGCAGATTTAATGAAAATATATGTATTAACACAATTTAAATCCCAATCTCTGAATATTCATCTGCGTAAAGCATGGCGACTCTCTGGGATTGGCATATCAAGCCGATTTATTGAAGCGGTGCCAGCACAACAACGTGTTAATAAAAGTTGGTACAGCGGTACTGCCGATGCCATTTACCAAAATGCGCGCTTTATTGAAAAAAACAATCCTGACCATGTCTGTATTTTTGGTAGTGATCACATCTACAAGATGGATGTGCAACAAATGGTTGAATATCACAAACAAAAAGCGGGCTCATTAACCGTAGCCGCTATCCGTGTGCAAAAATCCCAAGCGTATCACTTTGGTATTATTGAAGTGGATGAAGAGGGACGCATGATAGGCTTTGCTGAAAAACCAGCCGTTGAAGATGCTAAAACAATCCCTGGCGATCCTGATCATGTCCTTGCTTCAATGGGTAACTACATTTTTAAATCAGATGTCTTGCTTAAAGAACTTTACATTGATGCGCAAGATGAAAATTCTAGCCACGACTTTGGTAAAGATATCATCGGTAAACTTTACCCTAAGGGTGATGTGTTTATCTACAAACTCAGTGATAACTACATTGAGGGCGAACCAGCAACGGCTTATTGGCGCGATGTTGGTACCCTTGATTCGTACTGGGATGCGCACATGGACTTGTTAGGTGACGATGCACCGTTTTCGTTGTACAACAAAAATTGGCCACTGCATACCTACCATCCGCCACTACCACCAGCAACATTCCGCGACAGTGGCGATACCGTCAGCGATGTTTCAAAATCAATGATTGGTGCAGGCTCTTACATCAATGGCGCTAAAATCGAAAACTCCGTGCTGGGTTTCCGTAGTCACCTCTGTGAAGGCGTAGTTATTAAAGATTGTATTTTCTTAGGTAATGCAAAAGTAGGCGCGGGCGCACGACTCACGAAAGTGATCCTCGATAAAGGGGTAGAGATTGCACCAGGTACCGTGATTGGTGAGAATTTAGAAGAAGATAAAAAACAATTTACCGTATCAGATAACGGTGTTGTGGTTATCGCTAAAGGCACTAAAGTTGGTTTTTAACCCCCACTAGGAATTGTTACACAATAACTTGCGCTAAATTATTTTCAAAAAACCTGAAACGACTGGTTATTTTGAAAACAAAAGCACAAGTAATTCTGAAGCCGATCCTTACTTAATATAGGTTTTAATATGGCAAAAGTTCTCTCTATGATATTAGCGGGTGGCGAAGGCTCTCGACTTTATCCTTTAACACAATCACGCACCAAACCCTCTGTACCGTTTGGTGGCAGTTATCGTTTAGTCGATTGTGTATTAAACAATTTTGTTAATTCATCACTGTTGCGCATTTATGTATTAACTCAGTTTAAGTCTCAATCACTGAATGAGCACCTTAATAAAGCATGGGCATTAAACAGTATTACCGATACCTTTATTGACGCGATTCCAGCACAAATGCGTACGGGTAAACATTGGTATAGTGGTACGGCCGATGCAATTTATCAGAACCTACAATTTATTGAATCAGATGAAGCCGATTTAGTGTGTGTTTTTGGTAGCGATCATATCTACAAAATGGATATCCGCCAAAAAATCACCTTTCATCAAAAGAAAGAAGCAGTATTAACCGTTTCTGCTATTCGCCTGCCAAAAGAACAAGCCTATCACTTTGGTATTATCGAAGTGGATGATGAAGGTCGTATGGTCGGTTTTGCAGAGAAACCTTCGGTTGAAGATGCAAAAACAATTCCTGGCGATCCAGATCATGTACTCGCTTCAATGGGTAACTATGTATTTGATTCAAAAGCTCTGCAAGCAGAACTGATCCGTGATGCAGCCGACGAAAACTCTACACATGACTTTGGTAAAGATATCATCCCTCACCTTTATCCACAGGGTAAAGTGTTTGTTTATGATTTCACCACCAATACCATTGCCGGGGAAGAGAATAGAGAAACTTACTGGCGCGATGTAGGTACGCTTGAATCGTACTGGGAAGCAAACATGGACTTGGTAAAGTCTGAACCCGCTATCTCACTGTATAACCGTAAATGGCCAATGCATACTCACTACCCTGCACTACCACCAGCGAGTTTCCGCGATAGTGACCAGTTTATCTGTACCATTCGTAAATCATTGATCTCTGACGGTTGCCATATTTCAGGCGCCACCATCAAAAAATCAGTGCTTGGTTTTAACTGTTCAGTAGGTACAAATACCAATGTTTACGAGTCAATTTTATTAGGTAATATTAAAATTGGCAGTAACTGTATCTTAACTAAAGTTATTATTGATAAAGATGTACATATTGCAGACAATGTACAGATAGGTGTTAACTTAGAGCAAGATAGAAAATGCTTTACCGTTTCCGATGAAGGCATTGTTGTTATCCCTAAAGGCGCTAGAATTGGTTTTTAGTATCGGCTTCAAAATTACTTGCGCTTTTGTTTTCAAAATAACCCGTCATTTCAGGCTTTTTGAAAACACTTTAGCGCAAGTTATTGTGTAACGATTCCTTAGTATCAAATACTAGCCATTAATAAGCCACGGTTCGCTGTGGCTTATTTATTTTCCAAATAAGGATCGATCGAATGGATCATCGCAAATTAAAAATTCTTTTTGTCTCTTCAGAAGTTGAAGGTTTCTCAAAAACAGGTGGCCTTGCCGATGTGGCGAAAGCCCTGCCCATTGAGTTACGCAATTTAGGTCACGAAGTTAAAATCATCACCCCTTTTTACCGTACTATTAATCATCGTGAGCACGCACAACATCGCTTTAGCCTAACCCTTAATACCGACTGCGCACGTCCCGATATCCAATTTCAGGTACATGAATTAAGCCTTGATGGTATCCCTGTACTAGCCATTGATAACGCTCACTACTTTGACCGGGCGGGATTATATGGCGAAGATAATCACGCCTACCAAGATAATGGCGAACGTTTTGCTTTCTTCTGTTTAGCCGCATTACAAGCCTGTGAAGCGGATGATTTTACGCCCGATATTATTCACTGTAACGATTGGCATACTGGGCTTATTCCCTACCTGTTAAAAACGCGTTATCACGATCATTATCGTTTTACCCATACTAAAACGGTATTAACTACGCACAATGCCTGTTATCAAGGGATATTTGATAAATCTCAGCTTAACCTGATTCCAGAAGTTAGCTCTTGTATGGATGAGCGTGTTTTGGAAAATTACAACTATATTAATTATCTTAAAGTGGGACTGACCTACAGCGATAAAATTAATACCGTCAGCCCAAACTACGCCAGTGAACTATTAACATCACTTGGCTCACACGGCATGTCACAGCACTTTTTAGCGCGAATTCATGATTTTGAAGGGATATTAAATGGTTGTGATTACAACGACTGGAACCCAGAAACCGATAAATATATTGCCGCTAATTTCAGCGCAGATGACTTAAGTGGCAAAGTTATCTGTAAAGCAGCACTACAACAAGAGGTCGGCCTGCCAATAAGTGACCATCCTGTTTTTGGCATGGTCTGCCGCTTAGCAGATCAAAAAGGCTTTGGTTTAATCATTCCAATATTAGATAGGCTCTTAAAACATAATATACAATTAGTGATTGTTGGCTCTGGCGACCCTGCAATTACTGGACAACTTAATGCGATAATGGCGCACTACCCTGATAAATTTAAGTTTATCGATATCTATAGCAATAAACTCTCACACATGGTCGAAGCGGGCGCTGACTTCTTTATGATGCCCTCTATTTTTGAACCTTGTGGATTAAATCAGCTCTACAGTTTAGCCTATGGCACACTGCCTATTGTACGCGCTGTAGGAGGTTTAAAAGATACCGTACTTGATTATGACCAAGATCCTGAACATGCTAACGGATTTGTTTTTTACGATACCAATCCCAATCAACTCCTTAATTTACTACGCCGTGTTTTACTGCTGTACATCGAACACCCAGAAGAGATGTTACGTTTGAAAACCCAAGCAATGCGATCTCATTTTTACTGGTCAGATGCAGCCAAACATTATGAACACCTCTATTACAACGCACTTTATCAGCATCATAACTGGTAAATAAGCCCAAAAAAGCCAATCAAATTTTGAGTGGCTTTTTTATTGAAATCAGTATTACATTTAATGGATTAATTAGAGAAAAAATAGCCAGTTATCCTACGCTTGTATGTAATTAATTTTTATTTTTCATGCTGGGCTTTTTTATGAAAAATAACCACCCCATTAATAACAAACAACGCCATTTCAAAGAGGGGTCTAACCTTGTTTCAGTAACCGATTTAAATGGCGCGATTGAGTATGTCAATGATAATTTTATTGATATAAGCGGGTTTAGCAAAGAGGAGCAACAACAAGTTTCTGTAGAGATGAATCAGAATGTTCTCTCTATCAACGATCAATAAAATGTGGCTAATGACGAAGCAGAAAGATTACAAAGTAACGCAATGAAACTTAATGAGATGATGCTAAACAAGCCCATTTGGCCTGGAAAACCCGTGTGCGCACTTATTTAGATGGGGATACTTCTGTACTCACCAAAAAAACAAGCATACTCACATCGCGATTGTAAACTTGACCTGTGGTATTATGGCGAAGGGAAAAACGTTACAGTGCTAATGCCTCATTCAAACAGATAGAATCGCCACATAAACAGTTACATAAAATAATTAAACAGATTATTAATGTCAATGAGAGCGCGAACAAAACCGAAGCAGAAGCGCTTTATCAACAGATTGATCCACTTTCAAGGGAAATTGTAAGTTTGATTGATAAAACCAAACACGCCATGAAATAGATGAAAAAAGATAACCACAAAATAGGCATTAAAAAACATCTCCTCTTATTGCTGGTTATCTTTGCAAGTAGCGTTAGTGCAAGCCCGCTAATAAACTTAACAGAACAAGAGTTACAGTTTTTAAATGCCCATCCAACGGTCGTTTTAGGCAGTGACAGTGGTTGGGCTCCTTATGTTATTGATGACAAAAACGGTAACATTAGCGGTTATGATGCAGAGGTTTTAGCGCTGATTAACCAAGTCAGTGGCGCCAATTTTGTTTTACAGTTGGGAAAATGGCAAGAGATAACCAACGCGCAAGAAAAACGTCAAATTGATGGTTTGAGCACCGCAGTCACAAGTAAACAACGTGCTTTACACTCAAACTTTTCAAACAGTTACCTGTCTCTTGAAAAAATAATCTTTACCCGTAAAGATCTGCCTTATCCAACAAATAATAGCAACGATCTTGAAGGCAAAAAATTTGGTATTTATAAAGGAAATATTGTTGCACGTACATTTGCACAGACAATTAAAAATGCACAAATTATTAAGTTTGATAGCACGCAGGCATTAATCGAAGGGGTAACAACGGGGAAAGCAGATTTTATGCTCGGTAATGCGGCCATGTTTTACCTGCTTAACAAAAGTGGTAACCCTTTTTTAAAACCCGCTATTTTTCTGCGAGATAAACCACTCGCCCTCGTTTTTGTCATACGCAACGACTTTCCTGAAGCAATCACCATCATCAATAAATCCTTGCAGTTTATTGGCCAGAAGAAGCTTTTACAGTTAAAGAACAAATGGTTCTCACCTGATGTTAATAAGCTGATACTTTTTAACGACACTGAGATGCATTACCTTAAAAAGAAAAAACAGCTTACCCTCTGTATCGATCCAAACTGGATGCCCTTTGAACAGTTGAAAAAGAGCAAACATATTGGTATGAGTGCAGATTATTTTGACCTTTTTCGTGAGCAATTGCCTATCCCTATTAAGTTAGTCCCCACTCAACATTGGCAACAAACCATCAACTTTGCCAAAAATAGAGAGTGTGACCTTATCTCACTGGCGATGCCTACCAAAGAACGTAATAGCTACCTTGATTTTTCAGATATTTTATTTGAAACCCCAGTGGTATTAGCAACTAAACCTAATATCACCTTTGTTAATGACCTCGCAGTAATCCAAAACAAAAAAATTGGTATCATTGAAAACTATGCATTTAATGAGATTATTCGCAATAAATACCCCAACATAGAGGTGGTTAATATTAAAGATGCACAACAAGGGTTACAACAAGTGGTCAATGGGGAGTTGTTTGGTTACATTGATGCGCTGCCCACTATAGGATATATGTTCCAAACAAAATTTATGGGAGAGCTAAAAATATCAGGAAAGTTTGAAAACAGTTGGAAAATGAGCATTGCCACACGTAATGATGAACCTTTATTGTTACCTATCATTAATAAACTTATCAAGCAGATCCCCGCGCAGAAACATCAACAGATATTCAACCGTTACGTCTCCATCAATTACGAGCGCGGTTTTGACTATCAACTCTTCGGGGAAATAATGCTGTTTCTCGCCATTATCTCACTGCTCTTTTTATACCGCTACCGCACCATGACAGCCTACAATCGGCGCATTAAACACTACTTAGCGGTGATAGATAAAAACGTACTCACCTCATCCACTGATGTAGATGGCAATATCACTGAAGTGAGCAGTGCATTGTGTCGATTAACTGGTTATAAAAAAGAGGAGTTGATTGGAAAAAATCATAATATTTTTCGTCATCCAACAACAAAGAGTAGCTTATATCAAGCGTTATGGTCGGCCATTACTCAAGGCCAAGATTGGCGTGGTGAGATACTGAACTTAAATAAAAATGGTTCAAGTTACTGGGCAAACACCCACATAACCCCGATCTATTATAAAAATGGAAAGTTACGCGGTTATACCGCTATTTTACAAGATATTAGTGATAAAAAACGATTAGAAAAATTAACCATTACCGATGCACTCACGCAGATCCCTAATCGCTTATTTATCAACAAGAGCTTTAACAACGAATTTGCACGTAGCAAACGTTACCACAGCCATTTTTCATTGATCTTGATGGATATTGACAACTTTAAGCAGGTAAATGATAACTACGGACACAAGGTAGGTGATGATATTTTGATAAATATAGCGATCATCCTAAAGCAAAATATTCGCCAACTAGATCTACTCGGTCGTTGGGGTGGCGAAGAGTTTTTAATTATCTGTCCAGAAACAGACCTACAACAAGCGAAAGTCGTTGCAGAAAAGATAAGAGAACTTATTGAACACTTTGAGTTTACCAATATCCCTCAGCTAACCTGTAGCTTTGGTGTCGCATTATCTCGCAGTGATGATAATAAAGAAGCATTGTTCCAGCGTGCAGATAATGCACTTTATGATGCTAAAAATGCAGGACGTAACCGTGTTAAATTAGAAAAAATCAAAAAAAATTCTCTTTGAAAATCATTATCTTCCTAACAAACAGCCAGTTTAAAGTAAAATATTTATAGCCTATACGTTGATAATTATTACATTATCACTATATTTCAGCAATCTGTTTTTGACTTGATTTTTATTAACAGTTTTTGACAAAACACCACAACTAATAGGCAAAAATCATGAAATTAAGCTATGCACTATTTTTTCTTATGCTACTTGTAACAGCGACTTCTGTGGCACTTTCATTTGTTGTAAAAGACCAATTTCAACTACTTGGTTGTAATGTCAGCGGCATTCTTTCCATGGGCTTACTATTGGGTGCGTCTCTGTATGCATTTGATGATTACTGCAAGGAAAAACAGGGTGAATTAGGCACACTTGGACAATTAACACAAACAATGCTTAAGCATTTATGAAATATAAATAACGCCAAATTAATCCGATATAAATACCAATCTAATTAAATAGCGAATCAATCTTACTGGTTAAAATAAATTATTTCATCGTTGCAAGTTTCGCAAAAAGAACAACCATTTACATCAACTTACATCTTGAACTAATCTATTTTCCCTGCGTAATATTAGATCACAAACTTAATGAAATTGGCATGATTTGGCAAGTTACCATCCGTTAATAATCAAATTACATCAATATTGGCTGGAATTTTAATAGTAAATAATAGCCCTTGTGACTTAGGTACAGAGCACACAATCGAGCCTAATAATTTATGCACGATTTGATTATAAACAATGGGTAAACCTAACCCAGTGCAATCGGAGCCTCTTTTAGTAGTATAAAACGGCTCAAAAATTTTATCGACATCTTCACTACCACAGCCATTATCAAAATATTCAATAATAACCCACTCATCCAAGTGCCGCGCAGAGATACAAATACTCGGAGCAGTAAGTTGATCAAAACCATGCATTAATGAATTTTTTATTAGTTGTGTTAATACTTCACTTAATACCCATTGATAACTCTTTAGAGTAATCTCACGCTCAACCTCAACGAGCAATACCACCCTTACTCGTTTGAACTGATTCTTAAATGTATCCGCGAGTGAATCCAACAGTGATTTAATTGAAAATATTTGCAGATGCTCATCGCCTTCGTGTATTGAAAGAGATTTGAAGCTATGCACTAACTGTACGGAACGCTGCAAATTTGTATCTAACAATTTAAAGCCAAGCTGCCACGATTGCTCAATACGTTGTAAATCTTTTCTGGTTAACTGCTGAGACTTTAATTTTTCAAATAAACAATCAACCTCCTTTTCAACTTGGCTGATTGAAGTAACCATAACGCCTAACGGTGTATTCAGTTCATGTGCCACGCCAGAAACCAGCCCCACCATCGATGCCATTTTTTCAGATTCAAGTAGCTTCTTCTGTGCGGATTTTAAATGTGAAAGTGTTGACTCTAAATCCTTATTGGCGCTCTCTAACTCAACCGTACGTGTAGACACAAGCTCCTCTAAATTAGCATTAAGCTCACTTAGCGCCTTCGTTTTTTGATTTACTTTCTGCTGATAGTTTTGAAAGCGTTTTTTTAATGCTTTAGAGAAAATCAGGGCAATAAAAAATAACACCGTCGAGGTAACCAGGGTGACAATCGCACTTTGCAATAACTCTTTATTGTTTTTCTCATTCAACCGTGCTTTTTTGCGTAACACGATCTCATCGATCTCATCTAAATAAGCGCCCGAACCCAGCGACCACTGCCAATCATCAAACCCTTTCACAAATGAGCGTTTATGTGATGCTTCCCCTGTACTGGGTTTAATGCTATCCACATAAGAGAGAAACCCTTGACCCGTCTTTGCTAGCGCTAAAATTTTCTGAGTGGTAGCAACACCATTAGCGTCTCGATAGTCTATTCTATTTTGGCCAATATAACTTTTTTCCACATGGCTTAAAAAGACCCCTTTTTTATCTATAACAAAAATATACCCCTCTTTACCATAACGGATATCATTAATAACCGTCAGTAACTCCTTTTTTAACTCCTGCTCATAATCAACAATATAATCCCCAGTGCCAATAAACCAATCAAAGGGAGCAAAATATTTACCATAACCAATTTTTTCATACTCTGTTTGTGTATCGGATGGTTTTTTCCACCACCATGTTAAAAAACCCTCACCCTCTTTTTTAGCAATATTACTTAATTCTTGAATGACATATCGCCCTTTAATATCTTGAAAATTCCAAAGATTAGTGGTCTCTAACTGCGGTGAAATGGGGTGCATAATCGAAGTGCCACCACTCTCATAAATAAAAAAATAACCTCGTCCTTTATTAAAGCGAATATCTCTTAATGTATCCGCAATTAACTGTTTTATCTCCTCAGGAGAATGATGCTGATTGTGTCGATAAATAGCCATCGCAATGGTGTGTGCTTCTTGTACTCTTTCCTTTATATTAGCTTTTATTTTTTCTGTGGTCAGTGATTTTTCTGCTTTTATAAAGTCATAAACCCTGAGTACCTCACTTTTAATCAGCGTCTCCTTTTCAAGGATTGACTCTTTTTTTAACTTATCCATCTCGTTATTAAAACGATTCTGATTATTTTCATATAAAATAAAAATAGAGATAAGTGAAAAAAAAACGACCAAGAAAGGGGCAAGTTTGACGGTACGTAAAATCTTTATTTCATCTTTATGTAACATTGGTCGCTCATACGTTATTAATGACTTTACATGCTTATGCACTTATCTCAGGAAGCGATCAAGTATTGCGCAGAAAAATGAGCACTAACAAAGCGTGAGTTGCACTTTTATCGAGGTTAACTAAAAAACGTTAATGCCTTGATATTTGCTCTCACTTCAAAACGCAGTTAGCAGTAATTTGAACAAGCAAGATTAATCAGCTATTTAATCCGATGGCTATAACTCAGGCTAAAATTAAAAAGGATTGAAATACTGAACCATGGAGTGTGAGAAGAAACACATAAAAACCGTGTGACGGATATTTGAGTCTTTTCTTCATCTAGCGTTTAGTACCTCTGTGTAATGTCTTTAAGCTTTTTACAAAAAAATGAGTCAGATACATAAGCATATTACTTAAAATAAGGGTTAAGTGTATTTCATACATACACATTTTCAAGCTTTAGATGATTAAAACGTTATGAGGGAAAGTGATTGGTACGAGATATTTTAAATAAAAAATGTAAACGGAAGGGCCTGTAAATAATTCTGTGTAATTACCCTTTTACAGATGTTTTTTAAACTCCCCCAGATCCTCACTTTACAAGTAATATAAGGCAGTCAACTGTAGTCTCTTTGTTGTAAAAAAGTTACCGCCACGTTAACAAGGCAAGCCTGCAATTAGAAGTACATCGCATTTTCAGGAATTATATATATATTAAATATATAAGCGTTAAAAGTAGATGGTAATAAGTAGAGCAACCATGTGTAATGTCATGTAATTGAAAAAGTATTACCAACGTGCATTGGATATATTTGTTGTTCTTTTTATAAAAAAAGAGAACAACAAACAAAGGAAACATATGAAGTTAATAATGATGTTATTTCAAAAATTAGGCATTACAAGTATTAGAGGACAGTTACTTTTTTTAGGCGCTATGTTATCAATATTTGCGATTAGTACGATGAGCATAATTTATTCAAGTATGGAGGCTGATGCGACAACAATTAATGTTGCCGGTAAGCAACGCATGCTCTCACAACGTATTGCAAAAGAAGTATTATTGGTTCAATTCTCTTCACTGGAAAAACAACAGGTGCAACAAACCATTACTCAGTTTGAGTCTTCAATGAATAAATTAATCAATGGGGATGAAAGTGCAGGTATTCATGCATTTAGCGATGTAGCAATAAAAACGCAACTACTTAAGGTTAAGGATACTTGGCAAGAGTACCGAATAAATATTGAACAAATATTACAACTCAGCCCTTTTGATTTAGCGAACCCAAAACACCTCCAATACTTATTGGATCTGCAGAAAAGCTCATCTTTTATTCTTAACGCAGCAAATAAAGTCGTATTATTAATGGAAGAAAATAGTAACAAGGCGGTGAAAAATGAGATGTATCTTTCACTTTCTTTAGTCTTACTGTTACTTATTCTCTCGATACTGATTCTTTTTTATATTAATAACAACCTAATGTTACCGCTATTACCTTTACGCAAGGCATTAAAAACACTATCTACAGGTGACTTAAGAATGCGTTTACCAAAAAACACAAGTTGCCAAGAAATAGAAAGTTTATATGATGATTACAACCTTTCTCAACAGAATATGTCGAGTGTTTTAAGTGATGTACTGCAATCAGTCGAAAAGCTCAGTGTTGCCAGTTCACAATTACGGAATGTAGCATCAGAAAATGCAAACAGCATGCTACAACAGTCTGAAGACATTGAATTGCTAGCAACAGCAATGAATGAGATATCTGCAACCACCCAAGAGGTCGCCGATAGTAGCCTTAATGCATCAAATTATACTGAGCGAGCAACATTAGAAGCCAATAATGGACGTCAGGTGATGGGACAGGCAGCTAATACCATTGAAGATCTGGAGCACCAGGTCAAATCAGTCAGTGATGTGATTGATTCACTTGCAATTGGGAGTAAAGAGATAAGCTTGGTCTTAGATGTGATCAATGGAATTGCGGATCAAACTAACCTTCTAGCATTAAATGCAGCGATTGAGGCTGCGCGAGCAGGAGAAGCTGGCCGCGGTTTTGCTGTCGTAGCAGATGAAGTGCGTGCTTTAGCGAATCGTACTGCACAATCAACGAATGAAATTCAACAGATGATCGAAAAATTACAGAACCAAACTCAACAAGCGGTACAAGCAATCCAAACCAGCCAAGAACATGCATCAGTTGGCGTTGAGCATGTGCAAAGTGCAGATCTCGCTTTACAACAAATAAGTCAGATAGTTTCTAGTATTAATGAGATGAATGCACATATAGCCACCGCCTCTAAAGAGCAAAGTAATGTTGCTGAAGATATGAACCAAAGACTCTTACAGATTGCAGATGCATCACAGATAACACGTGATAACGCAGCAAATAATAGAGAGCTTGCAGAGGAACTTTCAATGATGGGGAAAAGCCTACATAATGATACCAAACACTTTATGATTTGATTTTACAGCCCCTATTCCGTGAAGTGAAGGGTATAAAACAAACTGTGTAAACACCCTTAAATATGGGGAGCGATCTGCTCCTCAAATTCGATTATAAAACTATTTAATAGCACCTTATGCATCATCCATTGAAAATACTTTTACTGATTTTATAATGACACGATTCTATGCATTAGCAGTGCAGTACCAATCTGTATAAGTATCTGCTCTTGCGCTTACTAAAATAATAAACGCCTACGTTGCATTCAATCGTAATAGTCTTGCTCTTAACTCTTTTCCCTACGCAAAAAAAGATCTGAGACACACCATGCTGCAAAGAGGTTAAACATCATGACAGCAACCATAATGGCAGGCATGCGCAACCAAGGACGCTCTATCATAATGCGATATTCTACAATGCTAAAAGTGCTGGGTAACCAAACAGTAAAAACAGTTAACAGCAAACCAATTTTTAATGCGCATAAGGCCATTTTATGTTTATACCGATTACATTAAGTATGTGATCTAAATTTTGCGCAGGAAAAACAGCTAAATTTAAGGTGTAAGTTGACGTAAATGGTTGTTCCCTTTACAAAACTTACAACGCAGAAGTGAGTTATTTTAACCAGTAAAATAGATTAGCTATTTACTGTAATTAGTATTACTAAAGAGTAACAAAGGAAACAAAAAATCACAGTGAAAAATACAATCTGACCATCACGTAAAAAATGCACAGCGAACAACCCAATAAGCTAAAAACAATGTAATTACTCGCCAAACCATAAAACGCCCTCTCTTTTATTGTCTCTACCA